>JACRLA010000053.1 GCA_016215145.1 Chloroflexota bacterium | reverse complement strand
GCTTTCGCGCCGAGTCGTCGCGCGGCATTGATGTAACCCATCACTACTCCGTTAGGGTCACACAATCCATCCTGCGCGTAAAACGTTCCGCCGATCACGTCATCAAGTTTCATCAACGGCAAACGTTTTCGTATTTCGTCGCCGCTCAACCACTCGGTCATCACGCCGAGCGAATGTTGGAGTTGCACGTTGCGTTTGAAGGCGGCAACGTCTTTCTCGTTGTTGAGCAAAAACAAATAGCCGCAGTAGCGGCGATCAATGTCTTGCCCAACCTCTTCTTTGAATCGATCCAACATGGGCAGACTCAATAACGAGAGTCGGATGTTGATCTCGGTGGCGAATTGGTAGCGAATGCCGCCCGCGCATCGTCCGGTTGCGCCTTGCCCGAAGAACGATTCTTTTTCGAGTAGCACAACGTCGGTGATGCCGCGTTGGGCGAGATGGTAGAGCGTGCTGGCGCCCATTACGCCGCCGCCGAGGATGAGGATGTGGGTTTTGGAGGGAAAGGTCATAGAACGTATTGCGTATTTCGTATTGCGTAAGACAACGGAATACGCAATACGAAATACGGATTAAAGATTCACTTCGACGCCTAGACCGAGTTCTCTTGCCCGCCTCAACACTTCACCACCTGCGGCAACGTCTTGCACGGCGATGCCGCACGATTTGAAGAAGGTGATGTCGCCATCGGCGGCGCGACCTTGAACTTGACCCGACGCCACCGCGCCGATCTCGATCAGATCGTTTTCAGTGATGACGTTGTTCTGGATCGCGTCCATCACGTCGCCTGCTTCGGCGACAGTTGTTTCGCGCGAATCCACGAAAACCTTTTTGGCGTGGCGGATCGTTTCGTTGTCTATCTCTTTCATTTGCAAAGTGTATGCGCCCACGCCGTTGACGTGCGCGCCGGGTTTAAGATCGCGCCCATCGAAGACAGGAGTTGTTGAAGTGGTGGCGGCGCATACGATGTCGGCGTTGATGATTGCATCGCGCGGTGATGAAGCGGGGATCAGTTTGGCTTTCATTTGAGGCTGCATTTCTGCGATGAAGCGCGAGACGTGCTGTGCGTTGGGGCTGTGGATTCGGGCTTCGGTGATCGGGCGGGCTTCGCATATCGCAAGCAGTTGTGTTTTCGCTTGCGTTCCACTGCCGATGATGGCGGCAATGGACGAGTCGGGTCGGGCGAGGAGTTCAGTGGCGGCGCCCGCACCCGCGCCGGTTCGCAACGCGGTGAGGTAGGTGGCGTCCATTAAGGCAAGCGGCACGCCCGTTTCAGAATCGATCAGGATGACCACGCCGTGAATCATCGGCAAGTTGCGATCCACATTTTTTGGAAAGACCGAAACTATTTTCGCGCCGAGATCGTTTTCGACTCGGGCTGGCATGAAGAGCGTCACGGCATTTTGCGCGGGAACGGTGACAGGTGTGCGAAGTGGCAGCACCGAGTTTCCGTTGACGAGTGAGGCGTAGGCTTTCTTTTGGGAATCAATCGCCGCGCGCATCGGCAGCGCACGGCGAATATCATCCGCAGTTAAGATGAGCATGGGTTACATAACGAGGCGTGGATCGAGCGCGTCGCGCAAACCGTCGCCCATGTAGTTGACGCTGAGCACGGTGAGGAAGATGAGGAAGCCCGGAAAGAGAATCGTATGCGGGGCGAGATCAAGATAATCGCGGGCGTCGTTGAGCATTCGCCCCCAAGTGGGGAAGTCGGGCGGGAAGCCGAGACCCAAGAAGGAGAGAGTCGATTCTAAAATAATCGCCGCGCCGATGGAGAGTGTGGCGGCGATGATGATCGGGCTGATGCAGTTGGGCAAAATGTGGGCGGCGATGATACGCACATCGGATGCGCCTAAACAGCGTGAGGCTTCGACGAATTCTTTTTGTTTGACGGAGAGGAATGAAGCGCGCACGACGCGGGCGGTGTTCATCCAGTTGAGCCCGCCGATGACGGCGATGATCAGGATGAAGATGCCGATTTCGGGTCCAACGACTCGACGCAAGGCGTCGCGGAAAAGATAGATGAGCAAAAGC
This sequence comes from Chloroflexota bacterium, assembly GCA_016215145.1. Lineage (GTDB taxonomy): Bacteria > Chloroflexota > Anaerolineae > Anaerolineales > VGOW01 > VGOW01. The sequence goes on along the minus strand of JACRLA010000053.1, from coordinate 14,041 downwards.
AAGAGGGGCAATTGTGGAAGCGATAAAAATAGATCGGTCAGGCGCATCAAAAGCATGTCAATGATTCCACCAAAGAAACCGGAGACGGAACCGATGAGCGTGCCTAAGCCGATGGCGACGATCATCGCCGAGATGCCGACAGAAATGGAAAGCCGCCCGCCGTGCATGGCGCGGGCGAGCATGTCGCGTCCCGATCCATCTACACCGAAAGGATGATCGAGGGTGGGACCCTTATAAGCGTTGGCGAAGTCAATCTTGGTGGGGACAATCGTCCAAAAAAATGGACCGATGATGGTCACTAAAACCAGAAACATAAATACAAAACTGCCTGATAGCGCCAGACGATGACGGCGAAAACGCCGCCAGGCGTCGCCCCATAATGTGCGCGGGGCATGGCTGATCGGCGCGGCGGCAGTGGAGGGGTGCGAGGTGGTGGTGGGAATCACCGAGTTACTCATATGCGATACGTGGATCGAGGAAGCCGTAGATGATGTCGGCGACCAGATTGAATAGGACGACCAAGACGGAATAAATGAAAGTTAATCCCATCACGACGGGTGTATCGTTGTTAAGAGTAGAGGTGATCAGTAGTTCGCCGATGCCGTTGACGCGGAAAATTTGCTCGGTGATGATCGCTCCGGCGAAGATGTTGGGTATGCTGAGGGCGATGAGGGTGACGACGGGAATTAAACTGTTGGGGAAAACGTGGCGGAAGACGACGGCGCGTTCCGGCAAACCTTTTGCCCAGGCGGTGCGGACGTAATCCATCGGCAGGTTCTCCAGCACCGAAGCGCGAGTGAAGCGTGTGAGCTGCCCCATTTGGAAGAGTGCCAGAACCGAGATGGGCATGATGCTTTGTTTGATCTGTTTGAGCAGCGAATCGAAGTCTTCAATCTTCAACGTGGTGTCGTAAATAAAAGGAAACCATTGAAGTTTGACGCTGAAGATCAGGATAAATAGAAGTCCGGTAAAAAATGTGGGCGCGCACACACCGATGAAGGCGAAGGTCGTGGCGGCTTGATCGAAGAATGAATACTGTCGTACGGCGGACAACACGCCGATGGGCAAAGCAAAAAGTGCGGCGATGAGATAAGCGATGCCGACAACCGCCAACGTGTTAGGCAGGCGTTGCTTCACCAGCTCGACCACCGGGATATGACTCGAGAATGAATAACCGAATTCGCCCTTCGCCATGCTCCACACCCACTTGATATAGCGGATGTGCCAGGGGTCGTCCAAGCCCAATGCCCGTCGCAGATTCTCGCGGACTTCGGGCGGCACTTCGGGGTTGAGGGCGAGTTGCGAAAGCGGATCTCCTGGGGCGGCGGCTAAGATCGTAAAGATGACGATACTGATGATGAACAGTGTCGGGATAGCCGTGAGTACGCGGCGAAGGATGTAGGTTCGCATTTTGGGTTTATGAGACCGACGCGGTTTAGACCTCCGAGTTCTCGCGGAGCGCCCCGTAGCGAAGCGGAGTGGGTAAGAACTCGGAGGTCTAAGAGGTCTAAATTATTTTATTTTACTTTGACCAATCGGCGATATTCCACATTTCGGAATCCCAAGCGTTGGGGAGCACGCCTTTGAGGTCTTTGGCGCGACCCGAGTTGGGTCCGGCGCGAGCGACCAAGGGGATCAGCGCGACATCGGCGATCAGGAAGTCGTTGAGCTTGATCACTAATGCGGCACGCTTCACGGGATCGATCTCTTTGAGATATTGATCAAAGAGTTTGTCGAATTCCGGGTTGCTGTAGCGGTTGAGGTTCGTCAAGCGCCACTGGTTCGCCTTCTGGGCGATGAACGGCGTCGTCCACAGTTCCAGATCAGGCGTGCGCTCTGGCGGCGCGACGCTGTTGGCATACATCTGGAAGTCGGCATAGAAGTGGTTGATATTGTCGGGTTGCGCGGCGCTGGAGTCGAAATACACGGTTGCCGGGATCGCTTTCAATTCAACCTTTACGCCGATCTTTTCCCAACCGGCTTTGACGATCTCTTGTTGCTTCTGGCGCGCGGCGTTGACGCTGGTCTGGAAGACCACGCTCATCTTGACGTTGCCTTTGGCGCGGATGCCGTCGGCACCCTTCTTCCAACCGGCTTCTTCTAACAGCGCGTTGGCTTTGTCAATGTTGTAGGTGCAGACATCCATTTTATCGGTGTTGGTCGAGGTGACATCGGCGGCGCCCACGATGTAGTTGCAGGTGGCTTTGCCTTGAGGTCCGTAAAGTTGCTCGGCGATGGTCTTGCGATCCACTGCCATAGCAAACGCTTGGCGAACCTTGAGGTCAGATAAGAAGGGGTGCTTTTGATCGGGTTCGGAACGTTTGTCGCCCAACGCCGGATCGGGGTTGGCGAAGTTCACCATAATGCGTTCAATGCTGTTGCTGGGGACGGCAACATGTTCGCCTTTGCCGCCAGTGGTGATGAGTTGTGCCAGCACTGCCGCTTCAATTTGCAAGTTCCAGGCGTAATCAAAATCGCCGGTTTGGAAGACGGCGCGCGCGGCTGTGGTGGCGTCACCGCCGCCTTTGAACTGCACTTCCTTGAAGAAGGGTTTGGTCGGATCGCGGTAGTTTTCGTTCATGTCGTACACCACCACGTCACCGGGCTTGAACTCACGAATCTTGTAAGGGCCCGTGCCAATCGGTTTGAGATTGCCCGGAGCATCCTTCGCCTTGGCGCCTACCCAATCGGCAAACTGCTTCTTCTGGATGATCGCGCCGCCTGAGGCGACAAACGCCACGTAGTACGAAGGATTCGGACTCTTCCACGTCACCTTCACCGTGTTTTTGTCCAACGCTTCCACCTTGGCGATGTTGTTGTAGTTGGCGGCGGTGGTGGCGGCTGTGTCTTTATTAGACGCATAGTCGTAGGTGAAGACCACATCATCGGCGCTGAAATCCGAACCATCCGACCACTTCACACCTTGCTTCAATTTCCAGGTGATGGTCATCAGGTCTTTGGACACGCCGCCGTTATCCAATGTGGGAACTTCTGCTGCCAAGACGGCAACCGGTTTGGCGTCGGGACCAAAGGCAGCAAGTGGCTCAAGCACCAAGCGCGAAGAATCGGCGTCTTTGGTGCCGACAGCTAAGTGGCGGTTGAGGATCGTCGGCGCTTGCCAATACAGGATCTTCAACGTGCCACCTTTACCCCGTGTAAGGGGGATGGCGGTGGGGGCGGCTGTGGGCGCGGCAGTTGCCGCAGGTGCCGCCGTCGCTTTCGGCGCTTCCGTGGGTTTGGGGGCTTCTGTGGTGGGCGTGGCGCACGCACTCAACAGAACACCCATGACCAGAAAAGCGGTCATCAAGCGAAACAACAGGGGGTTTTTGTGTAACATTTTTCTCTCCTCTCAAGAGAATAAATTGAATAACGAGGCAACTCTCCTTTGTGGTTGCCTCGTTCCTCTCGCAAATAAATTGAACAACGGTATCTTCTCAAAATGTAGGGGCGCACCCTTGCGGTCGCCCCGTTGGGCAAGCGCAAGGCTTGCCCCTACCCCTGATTATTGAGAAGATACGAACAACGGGACAATGCTCCTCCAGCAGTTGCCTCGATCATCCACACGTTTAGGACTCATGTAAAAACAAGTTCCCGAATCCCATCGCTACACCTGACAAGTCTTGCCGAATTAACGTTCGCCAAATTGTAAACAGATCTGTCAGGTGTTGCCAAAACACGGAAGTTATTTTTATACGACTCCTTAGTGTTCTCCCAAGTAGGTCTTTCGCACTTCGTCATCTTCTTGCAAGTTCGTTGCCGAACCTTGCAAACGGATCGTGCCGGTTTGCAAAACGTAGCCGCGATGGGCGATGGACAGAGCCATGCGCGCATTTTGTTCGACCAATAAGATCGTCGTGCCTTGCTTGTTGAGTTCGCCGATGATGTTGAAGATTTGCTCAACCAAGATCGGGGCAAGACCCATAGAAGGTTCGTCCAATAGTAACACACGCGGGTTCGCCATGAGCGCCCGCCCGATGGCAAGCATTTGTTGTTCGCCGCCGGAAAGCGTGCCGCCCGTTTGTTTAATGCGTTCTTTGAGCCGGGGGAAGACAGTGAAGACGCGCTCCAGATCGCTCTTGATGCCGTCTTTGTCTTTGCGGGTGAAGGCGCCCATTTCCAGATTCTCCAGCACGGTCATGCGCGGGAAGATCAAGCGACCTTCCGGTGATTGCGACACGCCCCTCATCGTCACTTGATGCGCCGGAATCTTTGTGAGCTCTTCGCCTTCGAGCGTGATCGATCCATGCCGCGCATGGATCAACCCTTGAATGGTGCGAAGCGTGGTAGTTTTGCCCGCGCCGTTTGACCCGATGAGCGTAACGATCTCGCCTTTCTGCACGTTGAGCGAGATGCCCTTCAGCGCGTGGATGTTGCCATAGTAAGTGTGAACGTCTTTGAGTTCGAGCATGATTGTTATTTCCCGGCGGCGGTCGTGCCTTTGCCCAGATACGCTTCGATCACTTGCGGATTACGTTGAACTTCGGCAGGCGACCCTTCGGCGATCTTCTCGCCATGATCCAGAACCGTCACACGATCTGAAATGCCCATCACCACGCGCATATCGTGTTCGATTAATAAAATGGTCAGGCTGAGTTCGTCGCGCAAGCGTTTGATGAAGGCAGTGAGGTCGGCGGTCTCGGCAGGATTCATACCGGCAGTCGGTTCGTCGAGCAACAACAACTTCGGGTTTGTCGCCAACGCGCGCGCAATCTCTAGCCGCCGTTGGAGCCCGTACGGCAAATTCTTGGCAGTGGTCTGTGCTTCTCGTCTGCCCAAGCCGACGTAGTCGAGCAGTTCCAACGCGCGCTCAACCGCTTTGTTTTCCTCTTGGCTGACGGTGGGGTGTTTGAGTAATGATCCAAACAGCACGTCTACTAACGCCGAAAGCAGCATCGAGCCAAGAATCAAGGATAAGAGGCCCAAAATAACCATGGTGTATGCCAAGGCAGTATTTTGCGTCACAATAAATATCGGCACGGCGGCTATGGTGACGACGAGCCCTATAGCAAAGATCAGTATTTTGATCGCGTGTGGCATTTGGGCAAGCCGTGTCGAGGCAATCAATCCAGATACCATGCGTACTTGGCTGCCCACCAGGATATTTTCTAGCGCGCTCATGTTGCCGAAGAGGCGGATGTTTTGAAACGTGCGGGCAATGCCGAGTCGGGTGATGTCGTGTGGTTTAAGACCTAAGACGTTGTTTCCGTCAAACGTTAGTGTGCCGCTGGTTGCGCGGTAGATGCCGGTGATGTTGTTGAAGAAAGTAGTTTTGCCCGCGCCGTTCGGTCCGATCAATCCGGCGATCATGCCTTTCTCGATCACAAAATCTACTTTGTTGACGGCGGTCAGACCGCCGAAAGTTTGAGTAACCTGTTTCGCTTCAAGGATAGGAGCCATAGTATTAGGGAATAGTTATTAAAAGAGTTAAGCCGCCGCTTCGGTGGCGGCGTCACCGTGTTCCTCTTCGCCTTCGTGTAGTTCGGCGCGCCGTTCTTCGCTTGGCACCAACCCCTCGGGTCGCACCACCATCATAATGACTAACACCAAGCCAAAGATAGCCAAGCGCATTTGATTCGGATCGACGCTGATCTCCAGAAAGTCTTTAAGCACGGGGTTGCTAACGTTGCCCAGCACCGAATGGCGCATGAAATCTTTGAGCAGTGTAGCGATCTGTGGGAGGAAAAGGCGATCCGTGCCCATGATCAAAATGCCGCCGATGATCACTCCGACCATATTGCCCAAGCCGCCCAAGATGACCATGCACAAGATGATGACCGAAACGCTAAAGTCGAACACGCTGGGGAAGATGGCGGAGATGTAGGAGCCATAGAACGCGCCAGCGAATCCAGAGAAGGTTGCGCCCATTGAAAACGCTAAGAGTTTTGTCTTGACGGGATCGATTCCCATTTGCGAGGCGGCAAGTTCGTCTTCGCGGATCGCCATCCATGCCCGACCAATGCGTGAGTTGCGCAAACGGCGGATGAAAAAGATGGAGAGGACGATCAACCCGAATACCAAGAAATACCACGGGAGGTAACTGCGACTGCTGAAGAGTAACTCATCGGTGAAAGGGATCATCGGGCGACCAATGGGGTTGATGCCTTTCTCACCTGCCGTCAGGTCTAGTGCTCCTTGGCAGGCATAAATGCACCAGCGCACTACGTCAACTTTTGGATCGCAGCCGACAAAGCAGATGCGTGTGAAAGGTTCGACGAGTTTGACGGAGATGAGGTTGCGAAAGACGACAGGGATGATCTCGCCGAAGCCTAAGGTGACGATAGCCAGATAATCGCCGCGCAACGGAAGTGTGGGGGCGCCTAAAACGAGTCCAGCGAATGCCGCCATCGCCGCCGCCACCCAGATCACTAGCCAAAAGTTCCAGTAGATGTCAATTTGCGGCGAACTGAGCAACCCCGTGGTGTAGGCGCCAATGGCAAAGAAGGCGGCGTAACCGAGATCAAGTAAACCGGCATATCCGACGACGATGTTCAATCCCAGCGCAAGTAAGATAAAAATTTGAATGGTGATGATCGCCGCGATCCAATCCAATCCGGTTACTTGATCAAAGAAGGGGAGACCAAATAAAAAGACGATCAGTGAAGCGATGAAAGCGACGCGGCGCACGTTTTCGGGCAGACCTTGCAAATAGGCAATGAGTGCGGCGACGGCGACGCCGATGGCGATGCCTGCTGCAAGCCCGATGATGAAGACGGCGATGCTGTCGAGCGGCACACGACCGGTTCCCAATTTAAGCGGTTGATCGTAATTGAGAGACTTGCCGGTGAGTGGCACTACGACAAAGGTGTAGAGCGTCCCGCCCAACCCCATGATGATGTTTCCGATCAAGGCGGGCAAGAGAACTTCCCGCGCTTTATCGAGTGCGCCGCGTTTAGCGGAGTGCTGTCCGTAGTTTAAGCCGGTGATGGCTCCGACAACCGTGCCGACGAGGATCATTGACCAGCCACCAAAGAGCAAGGTGATAGCCGCACCCACGAGTCCGATGGTGATAGCAGTGCGATATTTTTCCATGATATTACGCTTTCTGTCCGACGTTTTCGCCCATCAAACCGGTGGGGCGGAAGACCATCACCGTAACTAAAATGGCGAAGACCCAAGCATTTGTCCAGCGTGACGAGAAGTATTGATCGCTGAATGCGGCGAGGAGTCCGATGAGGATGCCGCCGAACATGGCGCCGGTGATGTTGCCGATGCCGCCTAACACGGCCGAGGTGAACGCGCGCAAGCCGCCGGTGAAACCCATTGTGAAGACGACGGTGTTGTTATACAAGCCGAACATTAAGCCCGCCGCTCCGGCGAGTGCGCCGCCTAGCAAAAATGTAAACGAGATCACCCGGTCAATATCAATCCCCATGATCTTGGCGGCGTCGCGGTTCTCGGCGGTGGCGCGCATGGCTTTGCCGATCTTGGTATATTGCACGAGCAACCGCAGACCGACCATCAATGCCGCCGCGACGACGATGACCATTAATTCTTTGGTGCTTAGAGTGATAGGGAGATCGAGTCCAAACCAATCTTTGAATACATCAACCCGCCCGATGAGATCGGGAAAGGCTTTAGGCGCGGCAGAGTTGACGCCCATAATGGGGAAGAAGGAACGGAGACCGCCCCAGAACAAACCGATATTTTGAACGATGAACGAGACGCCGATTGCCGAGATGAGTGGCGCGAGGCGAGGCGCGTTGCGTAAACGCCGGTAGGCAAAGCGTTCGATGATCACGTTGATAACGCCGCAAAAAATAATCGCTGCCGCTCCGGCGAGTAATGCCGCCGTCAACTTTTCTGATGCGGTGCTGGTCTCGGTGACGCCGGTTGCGCCAATGACGGTCAGCGCCATAAACGCGCCGAGCATGAATACATCGCCATGAGCGAAGTTAACCAGCTCGATGATGCCATAGACCAAGGTGTAGCCTAAAGCAACAATGGCAACGATAGAACCATTGGCGAGACCATTGATGAGTTGTTGAAGTAAAAGGGAGGGTTTGTTGTAAATCTCGCCAACGATGCGGAAGAAATCGAACCCGGCGAGAGGTCCAAAAAATAAGAGTAAATAAATTCCAATGACTAGCGGTAAAAATCGTCGTACAAGCTGCATGGAATGCTACCTGCCTTTAGGTGTTTGGGGTATGAGGGAACTGCGCTTACTATACATGACCTTTACTAATACACGAAATCGGCGTGAGCGCCGACTTCGTCAACATCAAAAGCACTTGGGGAGCGAGCAGGCAACTGCTCGCTCCCTCAACAATCACATCACTAGATACTACTTGAGCAACGTGACGAATTCGAACTTGCCTTTTCGGATTTGCACACCGGACATCGTGGTGTCGGTGGTGTCGCCATTGGCGTCGAGCGAGAACTTGCCCAACACACTGTCGAGGTCTTTGGTGGCGAACACGGCTTCGCGCACTGCCGCGCGATCGGTCAATGCTTTGCCGCTCTTGCAGACGCGCTCAAAGGCATCCATCGTTACTTGCGCCGAAACGTAGCCGTAAATGGCATAGACTTCAGGATCGCTCTTGAACTTCGCCTTGTAGGCATCGCGCCATTCGGCAGCTTTGCCGGTCAATTTATCAACGGGCAAACCACCGAAGGTCAGATAGACGTTTTCTGAAGCATCGCCAGCCGCCTTCACGAACGCTTCTTCGTAAATGCCGTCAGGTCCCATCAACATGCCTTTGAAACCGACATTGCGGATGTCCTTGAATAACTGACCGGCATTGTTCTGGGTGATGCCGCCGAAGTAGATCAGGTCAGGCTTCTTGTCATTGATCTTGGTGGCGAGCGCTTTGTAATCTGCGGCTTTGCCATCAATACCTTCCTGAGCAATGACGGTTAAACCATTAGCCACCGCAGCTTTGTTGAATACATCGGCGAGACCCTTGCCGTACAGTTCTTGATCGTCGAGGACGTAAACCGACTTCGCGCCGAGTTCCTTCGCCCACTTCGCGCCGACTGCGCCTTGCAGATCATCGGCAGGCACTACGCGCGAGTAATTGCGAACTTTGTTCGGGTAATACACCTCGGGCTCACCCTTTTCGCCCTTGCCCGGTTTGGTCAAACCAGGATAGGTGTTGGCGGGGGAGACCATCGCCAAGTTCTCGGCATTGAGAATCGGGATCATCAGTTTCGCCGCGCCGGAGTTGAACGTGCCGATCACGAGAACGATATTCGTGTTCGAGGCATATTCTTTGGCGTTCTTGGTCACTACTTCAGGATCCCAAGCGCCGCGAGCCGCCGAAGCATCATCGTACGGCTTGTAGGTGATAGTCCACTTGCCGTCGCAAACTTTGTTGCCCTTCGACTCAAACGCTTGCGTAATGGCGTTGACGATGGTTTGAGTTTGTCCTAATGATGAACCGGTCATCGGTAGGTCGGATACTACCGTGACGGTGCCACCTGCGCCGCCTGCGGGCGCAGGCGTGGCGCATGCGCTCAAGACGGTGCTCAGTACAACGATTACTGAGATAATTAAGTAACTACGTTTAGACATTTCTTTTCTCCTCCGTGCAAAATAATTTTGGATTTTCCCATCGGCTAAAATTGCAATGGGTCATGCCAACCCAAGCAATGCTTGGAATGACGACTCGCGATAAGTAAGATAAATAGATGCAGTCAGGGCATCCCTCCTTTCAAGACGGTTTCCTGAAAGTAGAGTGTTTTATCTGTTGCTACAAATTATATCTTCTTTTATTTGTTTGTGGCGACGGAAAGTGGTGAAGGTGTCCGCGTCTCATCGAATTACGATATACCTAGATAGGCCTTCTGCACCGACTCGTTGGCGCGAAGATTCTCCGCACTATCGCTCAATACTATCTCGCCTGATTGCAAGACATAGCCGCGATCTGCTACCTGCAACGCCATACGAGCGTTTTGTTCAACCAACAGAATCGTTGTGCCTTGTTTATGTAGTTGCTGAATGGTATCGAAGATGAGGTCAACTAACACGGGTGCCAGTCCCATTGAAGGTTCGTCGAGGAGTAATACGCGCGGGCGTCCCATCAGCCCGCGTCCTGTGGCTAACATTTGTTGTTCGCCTCCCGAGAGCGTGCCTGCCAGTTGGTTGCGGCGTTCTTTGAGGCGCGGGAAAAGGGAATAGACCTTTTCAAGGTCTTGGGCTATCGCTTGCTTGTCGTTGCGCGCGAACGCGCCCATCTCCAAGTTCTCCGACACGGTTAACACGCCGAAGACGCGCCGACCTTCAGGAACCATGATGATGCCTTGCTCGACGATCTTGTGCGCCGGGAGCGTGTGCAAAGGGTTGCCGTGTAGGCGCACTGCGCCCTCGCGCGGCTTCGTCAGACCACTGATCGTTTTGAGCGTGGTGCTTTTGCCTGCGCCATTGGCTCCGATGAGCGTAACGATCTCGCCTTCGTTGACGTTAAGCGAGATGCCTTTCAGGGCATGGATATTGTCGTAATACGTATGTATGTTCTGAACTTCAAGCATGGACATAGTGTTTTCTATGATGGATCTGAGAACTAACTAATCAAGCTTCTTTTGCGACGACTGCCGGGTCTTTGCCGATGTTGCCGGCGCTGCCCCTTCCCAAATAGGCTTCGATCACTTGCGCGTTGTTTTGAATTTCCTTCGGCGTGCCTTCGGCAATTTTCTGCCCGTAGTCGAGGACGCTAATGATTTCCGAAATACCCATGACAACGCGCATGTCGTGTTCGATCAGCACGATTGTGATGTTGAGTTCATCGCGCAAATTACGGAAGAAAATGGTCGCCTCTTCAGTTTCATGTGGGTTCATACCCGCCGTGGGTTCGTCGAGCAAGAGTAACTTTGGCTTGCTCGCCAAAGCCCGCGCAATTTCCAGTCGCCGCTGATCACCGTAAGACAAGTTTTTGGCGATGTGGTTGCCCTTGTTTCCCAAGCCGACAAACTTGAGCAAGCGATTTGCCTCAAGCAATGCGGTCTTCTCTTCGCGCACGATGCCGGGGAAGCGCAACGCGCTGCCTAGCCAACCCGCTTTTAAGTGAATGTGTTGACCAATAAGCACGTTGTCAAGCGCAGTCAAATTGGCAAAGAGGCGGATGTTCTGGTACGTGCGAGCGATGCCAAGCACAATGATTTGGTCGGAGCGCAAACCGACGAGACTGTGCCCATTGAAGAGAAGTTCACCTTCTTCAGGTTTGTAGAAACCCGTCAGGCAGTTGAAGAACGTCGTTTTACCGGCGCCATTGGGACCGATGACGCTGTGGATAGAGTTCTCCTTGACCTCAATATTTACGCTGTTGACAGCCGTCAAACCACCGAAGCGCTTTGTTACTTTATTCGCGGAGAGAATCGTGTTAGTCATATCAATCCAAAAATTATTATGTCGCGGGTTTTTTTAGTTGGCAGGTATGGAGTCGGTTGACGCCGGTTCAGGCGGCGCATGTTCATGGTGGAGTTCGCGCATGTGCAGCGTCTCGGGCCACAAACCTTCGGGTCGCAGCTGCATCATTACTACTAGCGCCGCACCATAAACGAGGAAGCGGAAGTCCTCGAATTCACGGAATAGTTCAGGCAGACCGACCACCATCAGCGCGCCGATGATGACGCCGGGGATGCTGCCCATGCCGCCCAAGATCAACAAAGCCAGCACGTTGATTGACACGTCGAACTTGAAGCTTTGCGGGTAGATCGTACTTAATTTCGTAGCAAATATGGCGCCGCTGATTCCGGCAAATGACGCGCCAATGGCAAAGGCGATCAGCTTCGTCCAAACAAGATTGATGCCCATTGCTTGCGCCACATCTTCATCTTCACGTATCGCCATCCAGGCACGCCCTAAACGCGAGTCTTTTAACCGGATAGCAAGGAACACGACGATGAAAATGCCGATCAAGATGATGTAATAAATTTCGATGGGACCGGCAAACTGGAAGCCAAGTATTTCCGCTTTCGGGATGCCGACGATGCCGCCCGCGCCGCCGAGCCATGGACGCAAGAAATCTGATAGCACCAGGATACGAATGATTTCACCGAAGCCCATTGTCACGATGGCAAGGTAATCGCCGCGAATCTTGAGAACCGGGATGCCCAAGATGAAACCAAACAGCACGGCGATGGCAATCGCAAAGGGCAACGCTTCCCAAAAATTAAGCGTGCCACCCCGTTCGGGCGAAGTCAACACGCCCACCGTATAGGCGCCAATGGCGAAGAACGCTACATAACCGAGATCAAGCAAACCGGCGAACCCGACGACGATGTTCAAACCCAACCCCATCAATATGAACAAACCGACGTTGGCTAACACTTCGCCAATGTAAATGTTGTCGAGAGCTTTTGGAATGAAGAACAACGCCGCGAAGAGGAGCAAAAAAACAGAGGACTTCAAGATGAATTGACCACGCGAAGACAAACCGGCAATGCGTGCCTGCACCGGCGATTGGGCGAATGACCATACAAGAGTGAGAGTAAAGGTAACTATGAAGATGCCCGCAGCACCTATGACAGATAAGCCATTCTTTTCGTAGAGTGACTTAATCAGTTGCGCCAAGAATCCGATATTGGAGAAGGTGACGCGCAATAACTCTTGCATGACACCGAGCGTCAGCACACACAGAAAGGCGATCAGCAACGCCTGCCGCACACGACCCGGAGTGCGATACAACACCGCGCCTACCAGACCCGTGACGGTGCTTGTGCCGATGAGGTAAACAATACCCAGCGTCAGATTTTCTTGCTTGAGCGTCAGCAGGCTGATGAGGGACGGTTTGACGTTAATGAAAACGCCACGCATATCAATGAGGGTGGTGGTGAGGACAAACAAGGCAAGCACAATGCCGCTTAGTAAACCCGCCAACGCACTACCGGCGAACATCCATGCCACGCCATTTTTATCTTGCCCGCGCGTTGCGAGATAAGCGGTTGAGAGCACCGTTAGCAACAGCACGGTTGCGCCTAGTGAAATCACCTCGCTGATCACATCGCGTTTATCAAAGGTTTCCACCATGGTTACGCCTTCTTCTGTGTCAATTTTTCGCCGAGAATGCCTGAGGGTCGGAAGATGAGGACAAGAACGAGCATGGTGAAGGCGATGACGTCTTTAAGTTGGTGCGGCGCAGTCACTTTCAAGCCGTCGAGAAAGAGACTCGGACCGAGCGACTCAATCAAGCCGAGGAATAAACCTCCCACCATTGCGCCGGGGATGTTGCCGATGCCGCCCAATACAGCGGCGGTGAACGCTTTGAGTCCGGGGATGAATCCCATCACGAAATTTACTTGCGGGAAGACCAGTGACCACAACACACCTGCCGCGCCAGCGAGTGAGCCGCCCAATATAAAGGTGATAACGATGATGCGATCTACATCTATGCCCATCAAGGCGGCGGTGTCGAAATCTTCGGAAACTGCGCGCATTGCTTTGCCGACCTTTGTGCGTTGGACTATGTAATATAGCCCAGCCATTAGCACCAGAGCAGCCGCGACGACGAAAATTTGCACGTAGAGGATTTTGAATTCGCCAAATTCCAGTGATTGATTTAGAACCGGAATGCGCGGATAGGCTTTCACCCCTGCGCCATAAAGTCCTTTGAAGGTATATTGAAGAAAGAACGACGCCCCAATGGCTGTGATGAGGGAAACAATGCGCGGCGCGCCGCGCAAAGGGCGATAGGCAATGCGTTCGAGAAGCACGGCAACAACCGTCGAGGTGATCATCGCCATCGCAAAGATAAGTGATAAGCCGACGAAAGGATTTTGTTCGAGGAATCCTGACTGATTCAACGCGGTACCAAGGAAGTAACTATTGAACGCACCTGCCATGAAGACTTCACTGTGCGCGAAGTTGATCATGCGTAAGATGCCATAGACGAGCGTGTAGCCTAGCGCGATCAACGCATAGACTGATCCGAGCATGATGCCGTTTACCACGAAATCGAACCACTGACGCGGCGAGTATCTGCCTATGATCAATGTGGAAATCGAACCATAGACAATAAGCAGGACAATCAATGCACCGACCACCCACATAAAGAGGTCGGTAAAACTTAAGCGTTCGCGGAGACTCTGGCGCATAAAATAATCCTAA
>JACRLA010000052.1 GCA_016215145.1 Chloroflexota bacterium | reverse complement strand
CAGTGTCCTCATAAGTCTTATACAGCCCCGAAGCGATCTGCCCAAACGTGTTCCAATGTTCACGCGGCAAGCCAATCGCAGCGGCGATGTTGCGCGCTTGATACTCACGCAGACCTAAAAATGGATTGATATGTTCGCGGATAATTTTTTCGGGGGTTTTGGCGGCGACTTCTTCAATATCAATGCCGCCTTCTGAGGAACACATCATCACCGGACATTTTGCCGCACGGTCGTTGGTGATGCCCAGATAAATTTCTTTCTTGATCTCCGATGCCTCATCCACCAACACTTTACGCACCGGCAGACCTTTGATGCTCATCGCCAAAATTTGCGCGGCGAGTTCTTCTGCTTGTTCGGGCGTCTTGGCAACTTTGATGCCGCCCGCTTTGCCGCGCCCGCCCACTAACACTTGCGATTTGATCACCACCGCGCTCTTAAGTTCATTGGCGATCTCGTGCGCCTCTTGCGCCGTCGTCGCCACCCGCCCTTTAGGGATCGGTATCCCGCGCTTGGCGAAGAGTAGTTTCGATTGATATTCGTGAAGTTTCAACGGAACCTCCGTGAGGGATTTAAAGATGAAAATGCGTATAACATGCGTAGAGACGTTGCAATGCAACGTCTCTACTTATTAAGTGATTATACCACTCGGACAATGCTACTTCTTCTCAATCTCAACGATCAATTTTTCGACTTCTTCGATCAATGTCGGCAAATTGGGCGAATCAAAACTCATGTTTGGCGCAGGAACGCGATGATGTTTAATGTCGGGTGGAATATGTTTATGATGCGGGTGAGTGCTTTGCAGAGATTCGTCGTCAGGATGTGGCTGCGAGTCATACCAATACAGTTTTTCATCGCTATGCCAGACCTCGTAACCATATGAATCGATTACGGCAGGTAAACGATCATAGACAACGCGCTCACGAACAGCTAAACGGATTTCGTGATCGAAGTAAAGTTCGCCTGCCACTCTTGCCAGCGAATCGCCTCGCCGCACAAAAGTAATAGTAGAGCGTCGTATAGCATTAAATTGCTCGGTGAGAGAATAGAGATAAAGCTCGTAATCTTCCGGGGTGCGTAACGATGGTGAAGGTGTCATGCTGCAACCCGAACAAGTCCTGTAAGACTATGCGAGTCGCGTTGCACATGTTGTACTTCGTTACGATAGTCCGCTTGCCGTGCCAACCAAGTCCGGTAAACGCTTGCCCACTCTCCAAAATCTAAAACCCATGCGTCATCTTCCGGCTCTTCGCCGCTGATATACGCCGTATAAAACGTCTCGGATCGCACGCCATACTTGCGCTCAAAGTCAATGATCTCTTCTTCCAATGCGTGAATATCCGCCAAGATGTTTCGCAGATTCATGATGAGCCTCCACGAGCAATTATATCAGCCCCACCAATTATCAAACCACCCCTCACTTCGCCCCACTCACCTTCGGCGCGAATTTCAAGATGCGATTCGATCCAGCATCGGTGACATACAACGCGCCGTTGTTGAATGCGAGACCCACAGGTAACGTGAACTTCTCATTGTCCGCGCCGAGATCGCCGAACATATATTGGAACTGTCCGGCTTCATTAAAGACGATGATGCGAAACTGTTCGGGATCGCTGATGTAGACATTGCCTTGCTGATCGAGCGTGATGACCGGCTTGTTGTCGAGCGATTGCCCGAACCAACCATTGATCGCCCATTGACCCAAGTACGCGCCTTCGGGCGAGAAGGCTTGCACGCGCTGATTCCAAGTGTCGGCAACGAACACGCGCCCATCGTTCGCAACAGCAACACCTGTGGGTTCGTCCAGTTGTCCTTGCAGCACACCCGATGATCCAATTGAGCGAATCGGTTTGCCATTGTTATCGAAAACGAGAATGCGCTTGTTGCCTGTGTCGGCGATGTAGACGTTGCCGCTGGCGTCAACGGCGACACCGCGCGGTCCCCACATCACACCGAGTCCGGCATCGGTGAGTCCGAACGTTCCCCACGACGAAATAAATTTTCCGTCCGCGCTAAATTTTTGGATGCGATGATTCCACGTGTCCGAAGCGAAGACGTTGCCCTGCTTGTCAACGGCGATGCCCCAAATTTCGCTGAACGTTCCGGGCAGCGCGCTGTTGTCTTCGATCTTGCCGAGCCTGCCCCAGGCGCGGATGAACTTGCCATTGGAATCAAATTGCTGGATGCGGCTGCCGCGCGTATCGGCGACATAGACCGATCCGTCCAACGGTGAAGCCGCCACCGCGCGCGGCGAGTTGAACTGCCCTTCACCCGTTCCACTGCCGCCCCACACCACGTCGGCGACCATTTGCTGTTTGTTCTTCACGTAGGGGTCTTCTTGCGCCGGTTTCAACGCAGTCGGTCCCACGCCCATTGACCACAACTTCGCCGCGACATCTTTGCGAATATAGAAACGCATTCGATCCGAGACGGGCCATTTGGAGAGGGCATAATCAACGTTGGTAATCTGCCCGTATTTTTTGTAATCACGATAGAACCAAATATCAAACAAGGCTTCACGATATTTCGGATCGTTGAGCGCGTTGCCCATGCGATTCGCATCCAAATTAAAGTATTCCTGCATGGGCCACCACATGCGGATGTATTCAAACATATAGTAGCGATCACCGAGCAACGGCTCGACCTTGGGCCAGTTCTTTCCACCGGCGATGATCAACGGCGTATCGGCGAACACCTCACGGGTAGGTTGCGCGCCGTAAAAAACTTGTCCGGTGTAATCACGGAAATACCAGGTGAGAGGCCACGACACATCATCATCGTAGGCAACGCGAACACCGAGTCCATCGGTTGTGCGTCTAGAAATTTCTTCGACCTGCGCCATCACCACTTTAACACCCGGCGCGCCCGAAGCGTAATTGATAAACTCGGTTTGATAATCGTAGTTAACGTAGTTTGCATAAAACGAAGCGCGCATGGTGAGGAAGGTCAAGCCAACGGTGATCATCGTCGCCGTGATCGCGCTCAACTGTTTCCAGCCCAAGCCTTGGGCGGCAATGTAATACAACACCGCCCCGCCCGCCAACATCACAACACTTGAGAAGAGGAAGGACGACGTAGATTGCAATTGCGCCAGATCATTTCCTTGAAACGGTTTGGTCGTGCCGAGCCAAACAAACACCGAATAGAAAAAGGCGTAGAGAGTCAACGGCGAAAGGATCGCCACTACCCAACCTAATTTTTCACGGAAGGCTTTAAAGTCAATCGCTTCAACAATTTTTCCAAACGACCAACCGGCGAGCAGCACCATAGGGAGCGTGTTGTGAACTTGCAGCCACGGCATCTTCTCGCCTGCCCACGAATAGGCAATGTAGGAAACAAAAGTCCAAAAGCCCAAGAACAGCTGCACGGGGAATTTTGGATCAACATCTTCCGCGCGCATGTTGGCAACTTGCGCTACTGTAGCCGGGGATTTTGGATCAACGGCTTCCGCGCGCGAGGCGGCATCCCCTTGAGGCGGGCGAATCAAATACCACACTCCGAATCCGGCGGCGATCAACACACCAATCGCCGGAAGAAATTCGTAGATCGGAGTCTGCACCAATAAATAAAAATACCAAGGTTGGCTGCCGCGCTGCACGCCGTGTTGTTCGAGCCAATAGCCGAGCGACCCCACCGCGCCCGAAAAGAATCCGCCGCCGTTGGTGAACATGGTGGTAAAGAGCGGCACGAAAATTCCGTAGAAGATTCCGGCGGAGATCGCCCAGCGCCGCCAATTCCACACCAGCCCTAGCGCCGCCATAACGATCATCAACGGGATGAACACTGCGGCGGTACGCATAATGCCTTGCGGCGAGTAATCTATCGGATCGGCTTTGAGCAAAAATTTAACCGGAATGGCGGTGAGCTGCGGCAGGACAAATGTGAGTTGCACGATCATCAAATCAATCGAAGCGTAATCGCGCAGTTTCCATTTAAATGAAATCACGCAGACGATAGCGGCAACGGCGATTAACAACGCGGCGATGCCGCCGCTGATCGCCATCGCTTGTTGCAGCAGATCGAGGGGGACGCCGCCGACTGTTACACCCGCCGTTGTCGGCGTCACACCCGTTGCCGGTGTTGGCAGTAGCACATCGGGCGAACGCGTTGACCACATCAACAGACCCGACATCACAACACCCGCTACCAATGCCGCCGCTAACGACCAGGCGAAAACATCTTTAAGAGATGGAATGTCCCATGCCGCTGTCAACATTTCTTTGATGTAGATCAATCCCAAAAAGAGTAACCAGATCGCCACGTAGATGAACGACACTTCTTTAGTGGCATACATCAGCGCGGTTGCCGCCACTTGAACGTAAAGCCACTTCGCCTCGCGCCGCTCCATGTAATGAAACAGCGACAGCGCCATGAGCAACGCCCAGACAATGGTGTAGGGGTCTTCGCGCACGTAGCGCGTGTAGTAAAGAAGATAGGGCGAGATCAAAATGAACAAGCCCGCCAACAACGCGCCGACCCGTCCGAGCCAACGACGAAATTGATAAGCGAGGGCAACGGCAAGCACGCCCATCAGCGCGGCGGGGATGCGCGCCGTGAAATCGTTGGCGCCGAAGAGGGCGTAGCTCAACGCGCTGCCAAAGAAGTGAACCGTGCCGTGCATCAACGGCGTATGCACAAAGCCTTTGCCCTTATAAAGTTCGAAGGCATAAAACGTGTGCAGACTCTCGTCGTGGCTGATCACGCGCGAACCAAGATCGTAGAAGCGTGTAAATATCGCCAGAGCGATCAACACAATGTGTAGAGTCTTTTCCCAGTTAAGACCCAAGACTAGCCACAACGGTTTGTCGAGCCATGAAGATTGTTCACTTTTCATCGGAAATGTTGATTGCATAGATCGTCCACCAAGTTTTCGTATTGCGTATTCCGTATTCCGTTACGCAAAACGAAATACGCAATACGCTTTAATCTTTAACGAAGATAGTTCCTTGCAATTTCGGAAAGTTGCGGAGGGGAATCTCTCTAATCCGCTAATAACCATTCCACTGAACTTTCACCGTCCATCGCGTGTGATGCCGCCGCTTTCCCTGTTTCATTGTTTACCTGTTTCCCTTATTTCCCTTCCCGTTTTAACAACTGCACATCCTGCCTCACCCACAACACACGGCGCGCGTATTCCACTTGCCCACTGCGGAAGAGCCACCAGTCAATAGATTCTTCCAAAGCAAAGGGTGTTTGTGTTTTGCGTCCCCACATCGCAAACGTTTGACCGACGTAGGTCGAACCTAATGTCGGATCAGAGATCGCCGCATCGGCGATCACAACTGCGCTATTAATTTGCGGCGAGAGCGAATCTACAAATTTTGTTTTGGGGAATTCGCGCAACTCCCAACCCAACACGGTGTCGCGGTCATTCCAGGCGGGATCGTTCAACACCACAATTTCCAGATCACGCTTAAAACCTGTCGTACGATCCGAAATATCTTCAACGCTTTTCATCATCAACTTCAAGTTGTTCGCCGTCGGCAGCGTCGTCCACAATTCACGCGGGTCGTTCACCCGCGATTGGCTCACACCCCACATCGAGCTAAACGAGCCAATGAGCAACACCGCGCCCACAGCAATCATCGCCCCGCGCGCCGAAGACTGCCCGCTCCACCCTGATGCAAACAACACGGTGATGATCGCCGCCAAAATTATTACGCCAATCGCCAACAACAACGTGAGATACGGCAGTGATTGTCCATTGGCAACATACACTGTTGCCCGCGCATAGCCGCTGATATTAAAGTAAGCGAAGATGAACATCACAAACAACACTGCCGCTTGCGATGCCACCGTCTGCCATTCATCCTCATACCATTCACCGCCAAATAATTCGCCGAGAGCTTTACCGGCGATCAACGCCAAGATCAAGACCACCCACAGCGCATCGCTCGACTCGCGCGCCGGATACAAAACGCCAAAGGTCATCGCGCCTATCGCCGCCAGGCACATCACTTGCGCCCAGCTACGCCACGCCAGAGCAAACGCGCCTTCAATCACTTCCTCTCGATCATCTGTCGGCGGAGTCAAAATCGTTTGCACCGAAGCGATCCAGTGATGCCAGAGTCCTGATACGAATGCAATGTATAAAACGCACACGCCGATAAAAAGGATCAACGGTTCGTATAAAAATAAAATTTGCGGGATGAGGACAACCGGGCGCGGCGACTCTAATGCCGCTACCCAACCGTTGAGCCACAGTGGCAGCGCCTCTGCCGCCGCGCTCAACCCTACCCGGTTCATCAGCGCCGCCGATGAGAACACGAGAAACGTTACGCCTGTTGTGACTAAGAATCGACTCGCATCTACTCGAACTCGCTTCAAGATATTTACAACATCATTGAACAGCGAAGGTCGGGCAACGAGGGCAAACACAAAAGCAAACAGCATCGCCACTACCGCAGAGAAAAACCGCGCGCCATCGGCAAGACCTAAACCCAAACCAATGCCAGCTATGATCAGACCGCGCCCAAACCCTTCGGGTCTTAAAGACCCGAAGGGTTTGGAGTCTTCGTCTAAAAATTTCTTCACGCCGATCACAATCAACAACAAACTCAACGCCGCCAGGGTTGTGCCATCGGCGTAACGCGAGGAGGCGACAGCCGCTGCCGAGATGGCTAAAAAAGCAGAGGCGGCTAACGCCGCGAGTCGTCCGATCTCTTTTCGGAAGACGAGCGGCGTGAACACGATCACTGTTCCAGAAATCGCCGGAATGAATCGCGCCCAGAACTCGCTTGAACCAAACAGCGTGAAGCATAATGAGGTGAGCGCGAACCATGCCGGGCTTGACGTGGAGAGCGGCACACCCATGCTCATCGTGTAGCGATAGACGGCTAAGGCTTCGCGCGCTTCACTCACCAACAACGGCGGCGCGCCCAAGTTTGCCAAACGCAACACCAACGCCACCGCGCCGATCAAAACATAAAGCGCGGCTTCAATTGTGAATTGCGGATTGCGGATTTCTGATTGTTGATTGTTCATTGTTTCATTCTTCATTGTTCATTGTCTATTTGTCAACTCGCTCGTAAATCGTCACGCCTTGATCTTGATAAATAATTTTCATAGACCCCGCAAATTTTCCCAAGCCACTGCCGCCGTAGGCACCCGCTTCCATTAAGCCCACGTAGACGTAACGGATATTGTATTTATCCATGATCGGTTTGACTTCGTCAAACGTGTTCGCCTGATACAAAATTCTAATTTCGTTCTCGCGTCCGCCAAAGACGTCGGTGTTGCCGCGCCATTGAAATTCGTGGAAGGGCCAGCCGATGACCGTTGGCAACCCGCTATGCACCGAGATGCGAGCGAACTCGGTGTAACTGCCGCCCACCGCTTCGGCGATGACCGGGCGACCTTGCACGCGCGCGTTTAGAAAATTGATCGCCGCGTAATCTGCGGCGCGCACCGTTTGCATATATGCCATACCGTCGAGAGTTGCGTATTGCAGGCCGTCGGCGTTGCGCGTTGTGCCGCGCCAGTTATCGGTGATGGTCGTGGTCGCCAGCACAGGATAGATCAAACCTAATAGGATCACAACCCCCGCGCCCAAAGTAAAAATCGTCGCGCCGATTCGATTCGCGGCGCGCGCCAGCAACCACGTCCCAAAGGCGGCGGCGAGTGACCATAACACCCACGCCTGATAATAAAATTTGAAGATCGTGTTCATGCGCGTGCCGAACAGATCGCGCAAATAAACAAATTCGGGTCCGAGGGTGAGGAGCGCGGCAGTGAGGATTAAGATAACGGTGAATAGGGAGATGTCAGGTAAAGGACTCGTCATTCCGGGGAGCGCTCCTTCGGCTTCGCTCAGGACAAGTCTTTGCGACGAGGAATCTCTGGGATCGTCGGAGAGATTCCTCGCCCCTGCGGGACTCGGAATGACAGATTCGGATTCTGCGAAGATATACGCCAACGCCAAACCGATCAGCGCCGTGAGCAAAAGCGACACGGCGAGTAGTTCTACTTCGAGAGGGCGCAGCAGTGCAAGCATCAACAAGTCTTGAAGTTTGCCATCGCCAATTAATGAGGCAAGCGTTCCTTGTGCCTCAGGCGATAAGTTCAGCGAGATAGCGAAGGTCAGAGTGATAGAGACGGCGACCAACGTGATCAATAAGGCAATCGCCAACCCGAATCCGCCGCGCCAATCGAGTTGAGCGCGCCGTTGATATGCCAGCCAACCCATCAAGCAACATATAACAAACAGCGACGGACCAAACATCACGACGAACTGCTGCACACGCGAACCAAAGATCGGGTTGGGCAAAATGCCGCCGAGTTGAGATCGAAAACCAATGTAGAACGGAAGATAAAGAACGACACCCAACACGGCGAGCTGCGCGGCAACTAAAACGGAATCACGCCACACTTCACGAGTCCAGCCGCCGCGCAATGACCGCGCCACCGTGTAAGATGCCATCACAATAAATAAATAGATCAGGAAGTCCCATGTATTCAAAAACGAAAGTCCGCCCAAGATGATCGCGCCCGCGAGGAGGTCGTGCCAGTGGAGCGGCATCCATTTCTTCCAGACACCGAGTGTTTCTAAAACACTCGGTGTCTCGCTCTCGCGCGCCATCAAAAATAAATTCAAGGCGAAAGCCAGCGCGAGAAAAACAAACGGCAAGGCAAGGACGTGCGGGTGCATGTCGCCGAGCAAGAATGAGAAAAATGGAAACTCGTCAATCACTTCCACTTCGCGCCCGAGTAAATCGCGATCATGAATCACGCGTGAGGCTTGCCACCACCACAAAAATCGATCTGGCATCCAACTTGAGCTGACGATTGGAACTTCGTTTGTCCATTTGATGTCAAGCCATTTCCAAAATTCGGCGGGCAGTATTCCGCCTTTGTGAAGGACTTCAAAGAAGCCGTTGATGTTGCCGAGGAGGATGAAAAGTGGAGCGAGGAGGGAAGAGAAGAGATTGGAGATTGGAGTTTGGAGATTGCGGATTGCGGATTGCGGATTGCAGATTGCGATGAGGTTGTAGACGACTCCGAATGCGCCGACAGCAGTGAGCGCGAACAACATGGCAATGGCGAGATTGAAAGCAACGCTCGGCATCACGCCCGAAAGCGCAGTGAGCATGGCGACGATGATGTAGCCGAAATGATAATAGCTGATAGCGTAACCGGAAAGCCAAGGGTCGGCGGGCGGGATAGTTTGAGTTCGCAATACAGAATTGAGGAAGGCAAACTCCATCGGCTTTTCGGTGGCGGTGATGGTTGGGTTGAGCGCGCGGACGTTAGACCAGAATCCGAAGGCGATCAAAAATAAAATTTCAACGAATACGACAACTCGCCAATTACGTTT
>JACRLA010000297.1 GCA_016215145.1 Chloroflexota bacterium | reverse complement strand
GACTTTTGCGCCGGGATCGAGCAGTGCTTCAAAAGCTAAATTATGTTTTTTGAAAAATACGACCACGTCGGCAAGCGGTTCGTCGTCGTCTACCGCCAAGACCGTAAAGCCTTGATCACGATATTTGCGATAGGCGGCGTCAATGGCGGGCATTTCAATTTCGCACGGACCGCACCACGTCGCCCAAAAATTGATCAACACCGGCTGCCCGTTGAGCGAACTTAAACGGATGTCTTTGCCTTCGATATTTTTCAGAGTGAAGTCGGGCGCGGGTGAGCCGACGATGGGTGCGGGGAAATTGGGATTATTAGTGGCGTTGGTTCCTGCGGGCGTGGCGGCAGCCCCTTGCGCCGCCGGCAATCCAATTAACACCAACGCGCCGATGGCTAATCCGATCAACATCCCCCCACCCATGATCAACAGCGTGGCGCGAGTCGAACTTGGCGAATCCATTTCAAAGTCCGAAGTTGAAGATCGTTCCCCAACTGGCAAAGATGCCGGCGATGCGTTGATAGGTGCCGGTGAGGAGCAGCACGCCGATGACGATCATCATCACGCCGGTGGCGATAGAAACGTAGCGCGTGTATTTTGAATAGGTACGAATGAATTGCGTCACTTGCCCCACCGCCAACGCCGAGATGAGAAACGGAATCGCCAACCCCATTGAATAGGCGACCAGCAGCCACACCGCGCGTCCGGTGGTTTCGGCGGCGAGCCCCATGTTGATGATCAACGTCAACACCGGACCCACGCACGGCGACCATCCGGCGGTGAAGAACACGCCCATCATAAAGGATGAGAGATAACTAATTTCGGAGCGCGGAGCAACTTGTTTGCGCGTGTCGGATTCTAAAAACGGGATGGTGATGACGCCCATGGTGTGCAAACCAAAGACGATGACGATCAACCCACCGATCCAAGCGAGGGCAGTTTTCAATTCGTAGAGAAAGCCTTCCGCTTGCGAATCGGCGCGACCGAAAAACGCGACCACTAAGCCCGTTGGCACGCCGATCAAAAAGACCAGCACGAAGCTCATCCCCAACACAAAGGCGATGCCGTGCGAGAAGGTGAGCCAGCGATTCGATTCAACTTGTTGACCACCGGTTGTCACCGCCCGCCCGCCAAGGTAACCGATGTATGCCGGAACGAGCGACAACACGCACGGCGAGAGAAACGATAACAGTCCGGCTAATAATGCAAGACCAAAGGAAACGTTAGAAGCGTCCATCACGAACTCCCATCATTTGTAAATGTCGGCGGTGTTCCTTCCACCTCAACGCGCGTGCCGCCGGGCCACGGCACTTCTATTTTTCCGGGCGAGTACGTCACTTCGGGCGTCGTCCAACGGAACAACCATTTCGCCGCATCCGGCGTGCAGTTCAAGCAGCCGTGTGATCGCGGGCGACCATAGTCGTTGTGCCAGTACGTCGAGTGGATCGCCGCGCCGCCAGTGGCAAAAATAGAAACCCAGCCCACGCCCGGCAAATCGTAGCCGTTAGGCGCAACACCGCCTGCCATATGGGTGCTGACAAATTTGCGCGAGATGGGATGCTTGCCGCCGGGAGTGATATACAACTTTTGTTGGTTGGAAACAGGATCGAAAAAGCTCGCGCCCGAAGCGAAGCGTGTGCGAAACACTTCGGTCTTGCCCTCAAACGCTGAAAGCCAATGTGTATCCAGATCAGCCACCACGCGCTTATCAGTCTCCTCGGGTGAGATCGGGGTGATCTCGTCTGAGGCAATGATCCGCATGGTTTTGCCGTCAACCCAAAAGCCGAACGGTTTCTCTTCGTCAAAGAGGTGATACCACGTCGTGCCATTGACTTGTTGCAGCTTATCAATCTTCGATACCGTGCTGTAGTACAGGCGATATACAATTTTCGATTTTGTGTCAGGCGATTCGTAGGCTTCGGTATACGGCACATAAATCTCGCCGAAGAGTCCATTGAGTGGCAATGGGGACGTGACAGGCGTTTGCGGTTCATTCTTCACCGGCTGCACCCACGATGAATGAAGATAGCCACCTTCGACTTCAAACCACACATTGTTATGCACAAACGGTTTGCCTTCGCCCACTACGGCACGATAAAGTTCTACCACTTCATCGGCTTTAGTCGTGCGGATCAAATCCGTCGTCCAACGCGGGCGCTTCATTAAGCGCAGCCCCAACACCGTCACCCGCCCCAGCCCCATGGAGGGAGCCGCCAACCGCAGATCGTTGGGCGAAAGTGTCGGTAACGCCGCCGCGCCGATGGCAATAGAACTTAACTTTAAAAAGTCACGTCGAGATAATTTCTGGGTCATATTCGCAACTATAACATAAGGAGATTAGTAATTGATGATTAAAAATTGTTACGGGATGCTTCGCATGATGCATGATACGTGAGGCGTAACACGTATTCCGTATTACGTATTCCGTTACTCCGCAATGAAACGCCCCCGATGACCCATGATCACGAATCACGCCTTAGGATTTTGGGGGGTTGTTCATTGTTCATTGTCTCATTGTTCATTACCCCATTGTTCATTATAATAATCCCATGATCTTCTTCGGCACAAAAGTCGTTCAGAACAAGTTACCCTCCGAGCGCAAGGTATGCCCCACCTGCATGAGCGTTACCGAGCATGATGTTGTGGATGTAGACACACGCTTCACGTTGTACTTTATCCCGCTCTTTTCTGTTAAGCGCGAAGCGATCTATCGCTGCCTCACCTGCGGCGACGCGCACACCGTCCCGTATGAAGAATACGAAGGTCGCCAAGAAGAAGCCGCCGTGCCAGACATTAAGTGGAAGATCGACACGCCCGAAGACGAACCCGACGCAGGCGACAAAAACAAAACGAAAAAAGAAAAGGCGCGTGTTATTTTAGAGGGCAAAGTCGTAAATGGCAAAGCCGAAAATTTGCGCGTACCTCTTAATCTTGAGTCGCTCCCCATCTTGCGCTACTTGTGGATCGGCTTTGGTCTCGTGGCGCTGCTCGCCATCGGCATCCTCATTCTTGTCTTCCGTCTTCTCGCCCGCTAAAGATAACAAATAGCCGCGAATTTCACGAATGAGCGCGAATTATCAACTAAAACTATTCGTGTAAATTCGCGTAATTCGCGGCAAAGAAAAATGTGCCGATTATTTCCAATAGAGCCCAATCATTAATCTTCGCGCCTTCGCGGTTTTCTCTTGTGATGACAACGTTAATTCTGACTCACGAACAAGCCGACTTCGACGCCGTCGCCTCTCTCTGGGCAGCGCACCGCCTCCACGCCCACGCCACGCCCGTCCTGCCACGCCGCGTCAACCGCAACGTCCACGCATTTTTAACTCTCTACGGCGAACACTTTAAATTTACCGAGACCGAAGACCTCTCACGCCATCGTGTGGATGATGTAATTATTGTTGACGCGCAAAGCACCTCATCCGTTAAAGGGATGAATGCCAAAACTCGCCTCACCGTGATCGATCATCACCCCCTCAACGGGGACGCCGCCAGCGGCGCCAACACCACGCTCTTAATCGAGCGCATGATCGAATCGCTCCTGCCCATCTCGCCCATTGAAGCCACACTTTTTTTAATCGGCATCTACGAAGACACCGGCGCGCTCACCTATCTCACCACCACCGCCCGCGACGCCCGCGCCACCGCCCACTTAATTGAATGTGGCGCGCAGCTCGACATCGTCCGCGAATTTTTAAATCACCCCTTAAGCCCCGCGCAAAAAAAATTACACGATCAACTTCTCAACGCCGCCGAGACACATCTCATCAACGGTCAACCCGTCACCCTCTGCGCCATTGATGGCGGCGACACCAGCGAAGAACTTTCCACGCTCGCTCACTCAATCCGCGACACGCTCGATCCATCGGCATTATTTCTTTTGATTCAATTAAGCGGGCACGAATCGCGCGTGCAGCTCATCGCCCGCTCCACCGTGAAAAATGTTGACGTGGGCGCGGCGGCATCCCACTTCGGCGGCGGCGGACACGGACGGGCGGCGGCAGCCATCATTCGCAATCAATCTTTAGACGACGTGAAGCGCGAACTCCTTACCATCCTGCCGGCGCACGTTCAACCCGTCACCACCGTCGCCCAGATCATGTCGAGCGGCGTGCAAACACTCTCGCCCGATGTCACCATCCGCGAAGCCGCGACACGAATGCAACGTTATGGTTACGAAGGCTATCCTGTCGTCGCCGAAAACAAAGTGGTCGGCTTGCTCACGCGCCGTGCCGTAGACCGCGCCATGCACCATAACATCGGCGCGCAACCCATTAGTTCGATCATGGATGCGGGCGAAGTGATCGTCTCGCCGAACGATTCACTCGATCATCTTCAGCGCGTGATGATCACCCACGGCTGGGGACAAGTGCCTGTCGTAGAAAATGATTCGATCATCGGCGTGGTCACGCGCACCGATCTGATCAAACGCACGGTGTCGCCGACTCGCGCCGCCAAACGGACTCTTGCCAATGAGCTTTCGGCGAGTCTACCCAAAGACCGTCTTGATTTAATT
>JACRLA010000296.1 GCA_016215145.1 Chloroflexota bacterium | reverse complement strand
TCCAATTGGTTTGGTGGCTTGGCGGCAGCTTTCTGATCGGCTTTGTGTGGGCAGTCACCGGCATCTTGGCCTCTATCTTCATTGGCTTGTTGTGTCTGCCCTTCGCTTGCCTCTTCACTTTTTTGCCGTTAGGCGCGTTGGTCTACGGAGTCATCGGCGGGCTGAAGTGCAACAACGGTGACGACTTCAAGTATTGGTTGATTGGCGATTGGCTGCGCGGCACGTTGACGGCGTAACTCGAAACTTCCGAAGTCTCGCAGACTTCGGAAGTTTTTGTTTATAACGTCTCTATGACACCGAGTGTTTGCTAAACACTCGGTGTCTTTTTGTTTATAATGCTCGTATGACTCAACCCAAACCCAAACGCTGGATCGCCGCGCCGCCGATCACGCCGGAAGTAGATCAGGCACTGGCGAAATATGATTCGATCACGCGGCAGCTTTTGTTTAATCGCAACATCCTCACCCCGGCGGATGCCGACTCGTACTTCACCGCCAAAACTCCCTTTGACGATAACCCTCTACAAATTGCTGGAATGAACGAAGCGGTTGATCGAATCGAGCGGGCGATTCGATCTGATGAATCCATTGCGATCTACGGCGACTACGACACCGACGGTGTCACCGCCACTGCCTTGTTAGTTCAGGTGTTAACCGCGCTGGGTTCGCGCGCGCGACCTTACATCCCCAACCGCTTCGACGAAGGTTACGGACTCAACAACGAAGCCCTCACCCATTTAAAAAATGACGGCGTCACTTTGGTCATCACCGTAGATTGCGGCATTCGATCTTTTGACGAAGCCGATCACGCTAAAAAAATCGGACTCGATCTGATCATCAGCGATCATCATCATGTCGGCGACTCATTACCCGATGCGCTCGCCGTCATCAACCCCAAACGATCCGACGACTCGTATCCCGACAAAGGACTGGCGGGTGTGGGTCTCGCTTACAAGATCGCGCAGGCACTCGTGCGTCAACGCAACCCGCAACCGATCAACGGCGGCGACGTTTTAGATTTAGTTGCGCTCGGCACGGTGGCTGACCTTGCGCCGTTGGCGGGCGAGAATCGCCGATTGGTGCGTGACGGGTTGAAGGTGATCAACAAGATGAAACGCGAAGGACTTAAATCGTTGATGATCGTTTCGGGCATTAAGCGCGGGGCGGCAGACGCGGGCGGCATCGGCTTCACGTTGGGACCCCGCTTGAATGCGGCAGGCAGACTCGAATCGGCGTTAGCGGCGTACGAGTTATTGATCACCACCGATATTTTTAAAGCGAATCAGTTAGCCAATCAATTGAACGGTCAGAATCGTGATCGGCAAATTCTCACCAAAGAAGTTGCGCGACGGGCAAAAGAAATTGCACTGCAAGCCGGTGACTCGCCGTTTTTGTTTGCGGCGCACGAAGG
This sequence comes from Chloroflexota bacterium, assembly GCA_016215145.1. Taxonomy (GTDB): domain Bacteria; phylum Chloroflexota; class Anaerolineae; order Anaerolineales; family VGOW01; genus VGOW01. The sequence goes on along the minus strand of JACRLA010000296.1, from coordinate 2,483 downwards.
ATTTAGTTCGGGTGTGGTGGGGTTGGCGGCGGCGCGGCTGTGTGAGGAATTTTATCGTCCGGCGGCGGTGGCGAGCATTGGCGAGCGCGAGACCAAAGGCTCGGCGCGCAGCATCAAAGAATTTCATGTGACGGAAGCTTTTGATGCCTGCAAAGATTTGTTAGTGCGTCATGGCGGTCACGCGGCGGCGGCGGGCTTCACGGTGGCGAATGAAAATGTGGGCGCACTGGCTGAGCGATTGCGAAAGTATGCCGAAGAAAAATTGGCGTCGGAAGATTTACGCCCCGCGCTTCGTTACGATCTCACGGTGCAGCCGAGTCAATGGAATATGGAATTGGCGACGATGCTCAAACAGTTTGAGCCGTGCGGTTACGGCAACCCCTCGCCGCTTTTCTCGGCGCATGGACTCGAGGTGAAGTATCCGCAGCAGATCGGCGCCGATGGTTTGCATCTCAAAATGCAACTCGCTGATGGCGCGCGCTCACTCGAGGCGATTGCTTTTCGTCAAGCGCAATGGATTCAAAACATGCCGAAAATGCCGAAACATCTTGACGTGATCTACGCGCTGGAGATGAACGAGTGGCAGGGTGAGGTGAGGATGCAGATGAATGTGAAGGATATTAGGAAGAGTATTGTGTAGGTGGTTGGATGGTTAGGTGGTTGGGTGGTTTGGTTATCTTCAACGGATAAAAAAAACGGATAAGCGGATACCGGGCGACACTCCATCCGTTTATCCGTTTTGCGAAGCAATCCGTTGAAGATAAGCGCGTAATTCAATCGCACCCAATACGATCAAAATAATTACGCTAATCCCCGAAATCCCCGCTCCCACCTTCAAACTCATCGGCTCAAATTTAAATTCAACGGTGTGCGCTCCTGATGCGACCTCAACCGCGCGGAACAAACCAAAGGCTTGTGTAATTTCTTTTTGTTCTCCGTTGCTTTGTGTTTGGATGATGACGAGTTCGGGATCGTATTTGATAACAGTGGCGGATTTGTAATTTGTAATTGGTAATTGGGGGTTAGGGATGACAAACGCGCGCGGCAAGACATTCATGTTCTGATAAATTTTCGTGTCACCCGAATGCACCAGACGGTACGACCCCAGCGTGAGCGATTGAAATGCTTTTGCCCTTTCGTCAATCAAGGTTGCGCCACGAAGCGTGAGCGATGATGATGATCGGATCGTGATAGCGTTGATCGTAGATGTTCGATCCCACCTCACCCGTACCGCGCCGCCCCCCGAAATTTTTTGAGTCACGGTGACGCCGTCACTCAACGTCAGGCTCACTTCACCTTCATTCACCCCTTCGGCTAACACCAGCCCCAACGCATCGGCGCTGAAGCGCGGCAGACGATTCAGCGTCAACGATTTTTGCGGCGTGATCGTTTCGGCGAATTGCAGATCGTAGAAAATATCGTCAATCCACGAATCCTTCAACTTGTCGGTGATGATCCATTGCGTGTTGGTTAAACTCAGCATTTCGTTGGGCGGCACGGCTTTGAGCATTTGTCGCAAACGTCCATCCGTGGTCGCGCCCATTGCGCCAAAGTTTTTGGCGAACTCGGCGTAACTTCGCAATGGCAAGATGCCGCCGTCGTAACCATCCACCGAAGCGATGCCCCACACCATCGGCAGATTCGGCGAGAGCATCTCTTTATATTTTGTCGCCACAATTGCGTCATATACTTCGCTCGCGGGCAGTTGCGAGTCCCACGCGCTCTTCAATTCTGGCATATCACCGGGATCAAATTCCAAAGAGGACAACGAAAGAAAACGACCCGCAGGTAGCGAATCATTTTTTGTGGCGAGAAGTTGTGTCATTGCCGGACGAATGCTGGAGTAGGCGTCGGGAGTTGTTAAATGATTCAAGGGTAGGGATTGAGAGGCGAGGAGGAGTTCAAATAGCGTGATGGCGAATAGCGAATAGCGAATGGCATATTGCGTGATGCGTGTTGCGTGATGCGTGAAGGAGAGAACGAGAATCACAATGGTTAACGGCGCGATCCACATAACAATATCAATGAGTTGCGGCAAGCCGATGGGTCCTGTTTCGCCGGAGGGGGTGATGGTGGCAGAGAGAAACGTGATGAAGATGAGGAGCAGGGGGGCAGAGGCGCAGAGGAGAATTTTTTGGAGTTTGAAGTTTGGAGTTTGAAGTTGCTGAAGACCATAGCCAGCTAACAGACTCGCGCCTAATGCCCATAACACCAGCCATCGCGCGGGAACGCGAAACAAATTAAATCCCGGGACGAATCGCGCGAGAAGAAGATAGATCGGGTTGTAGCCGCCGAAGGCGAAGAACAAACCGACGAAGGCGATGATCGCCGCGAGCATGATTAACTTATCTCGCCTGATCGCGGTGGCGCCGACGATGGCGAGCGTGAGCGGGATGACTCCGATGTAGCCGACGAACTCGGAAAAGATCATGCGGCTGTATCCCGGCAACAATGCCCGCCCGATTAAAAGTGGATTCAAAGAA
>JACRLA010000295.1 GCA_016215145.1 Chloroflexota bacterium | reverse complement strand
ATTCCCACGGTGTCGCCGACTCTTCCAGTGGAAGCCGCCGCGCAGAAAATGCGTGAGAAGGGTGTGCAGCATCTCTTGCTTATGCACAATTGGCCCGGTTAACCCAGACCGTCGGCGGTGATCTCGTTGAAGAAGATTACGGAATGCGTGATGCGTGATGCGTGATACGTGATGCGTGACGAGATATGACTATCAACGATCTTTACAACCCGCTGGTGCGTTTCGTGCTGCGCTCGCCGTTGCATCCGTTTGTCAGTAAAAGTATTTTGCTGATCTCGTTTACCGGGCGCAAGAGCGGCAAGCCGTATAGCACGCCGATCAATTATGCGATGGAAGGCGATACCATCACGCTCATCAGCAAACGCTCGCGGACGTGGTGGAAGAATTTGCAAGGCGGCGCGCCCGTCACGGTGATCGTGCGGGGTCAGGAACGATGCGGCACAGCCGAGGCGGTGACACCGGATGATCCGACGATCATCGCCGAGTTGCAAAAAGTTTATTCGGGGATGCCGCGCGGTTTCGCCGAGAAGCTTGTATCTGATACGGTAGTGATCAAGATCAATTTGAATTAAGAGCGTGAAGCAATGTCTCAAGTTGCGACTCAAATAAATTCTTCTCGCGACGCTCTGTCGTATCACGGTTGGGGTTTGTGGTGGCGTTGGGTGGTGGCAATGACGTTGGGCGAACTCGTCGGCTTCACCGTGCCTTCCATTGTGGGTGGCGTGGCGGCAGGACTCAAAATAGAAGGTGTCGCTTTCGTGATCTGCGTCGTCATCGGTGGGATGGGCGAAGGCGCGGTGTTGGGTTTCGCGCAATGGTTAGCTCTGCGGCTGGCAGTTCCAAAAATACACTGGCGCGAGTGGGTGCTGCCCACTACGCTCGCCGCAGGCGTGGCGTGGATCATCGGTATGGTGCCCGGCACGTTTGTGGATTTTGAGAAAACAGATCGCACGATATTGATCGTTGGCGGCATTCTATTAGGAATTCTCTTCGTGCTTTCGATGGGTGGCGCACAATGGTTTGCCTTGCGACATTACGTGCCGCGCGCGTGGTGGTGGATCGCGGCAAATGCCATTGCCTGGCCTGTTGGCGTGATGATGCCTTTCGTTACATTAGGAATTATCCCTGACGATTCATCCGTGCCTGTGATGATCGTCGCGGGTGTAATAGGTGGAGTGTTGATGGGGATTGTGGTTGGCGCGATCACTGGCGCAGCGTTCGTTCACTTAACGCAGACAAAAAATCAGTAGGAGGCAAGTATGCCCGTAACAGTTGAGATACCCAAAGAAAAATGGAACGGCAAAGTTCGTGAGGTAAAAATTGGCGCGACGAAGGAGGAAGGCGGTTCGCGTACTAAGACAATTACCATCGGCGGCGAGGCGACCCTGCCCTTCTTGCATTTTGAAAACACGATCCCGCACCAACCGGCGTTGGCGATTGAGATCAAAGATCGCAAGCCCGCAGATTGGTCACCACTTTTATATGAAGCCTGGGGCGATGCTATGAACGATCCGGCAGCGTGGGCAAAAGCCGCCGAAGCAGCAGGCGCAGATTTGATCGTGCTGAGTCTTTCTGTTGCCGCCACTCCCGCCGAAGCAAAGGCAACCGTTCGCAAAGTGTTGAACGCAACAGGTCTGCCGCTTGCCGTGTTTGGTCCGGGTCAAGCAGAGAAAGACAACGAACTCATCGTCCCTGTTGCCGAAGAAGGCAAAGGTGAGAAGTTGTTGATCGGCGTGTGCGAAGATAAAAACTACCGCACCATCGTGGCGGCGGCAATGGCGAATGATCATCTCGTCACGTCCAAGACTCCGATGGATGTGAATCTCGCCAAGCAACTTGTGATTTTGATTCACGATATGGGCATGCCGCTCGAAAGAATCGTGATGGATCCAACGACAGGCGCGCTCGGTTATGGAATCGAATACGGCTACTCGGTAATGGAACGATTAAGACTCGCCGCTCTGCAAGGCGACAGCATGACTCAGCAGCCGATGATCGTCACACCGGGTGAAGAGGCGTGGAAAGCAAAAGAGTCCAAAGTGGGTGAGGGCGTCCCCGAAAGTTGGGGCGAGTGGAAGAAGCGGGCGATCTATTGGGAGACGTTGACGGCGACCCCGTTGATCCACGCCGGTGCTGATGTGATCGTTTTACGTCATCCTGAATCATTGAAGAAAGTTAAGGGGATGATCAGCGCGTTGATGAGTAAAGCAAGTTGATATTTGTATGTCATGCTGAGGCGCGAAGCGCCGAAGCATCTCTGGCATGGAAGAGACTCTTCGCGGCTTTGCCGCTCAGAGTGACAGGACGTGAAAGGACAACGACATGGCGACTCTATTCGCGGGCGCAAAGCCCAACACCAATGGCGTGCCGCCGAAAGGCGAAGTCAGCGATGAAGAACGTATGCGCGGCTTGATCGAAACGCTGAGCGCCTACATCGAACAGTATCACGGCGGCGCAGTCGAGATGATGTCGTTTGATGGCGAGACGCTCAAAATAAAAATGAGCGGCGCGTGCCTGGGTTGCCCTCTCTCGCCGGTCACGCTGCACGGTTGGGTTGAAGGATCGGTCAAACAATTTTTCCCGAATTTAAAGAAAGTGGAATCGGTTTAAGAACAAAGGAAATAAGGGAAAGGCTTTTCCTTCATTTCCTTGATTCCTTTATTTCCTTGTGAAGGAGATTCACTATGGCATTAACAGGTCTGCAAATTTTATAAGTTGTTGCCTCAAACAAACTGTAAAGAGTGTGGTCATCCAACGTGTTTAGCATTTGCGATGAAGCTCGCCGCCAAGCAAGCCGAACTCGCCGGGTGTCCGTACGTCACACCCGAGTCGAAGGCGCAGCTCGAGTCGGCTTCCGCCCCGCCGATCCGTTTGGTCACGGTGTCGAACAATGGCGCGAAGATCGAAGAAGGCAACGAGACGGTGATGTTCCGCCACGAAAAAACTTTTTATCATCGCGCCGCGTTGATGATCCGCATCAAAGACGACGACCCCGTGCTGCAAGAAAAAATTTCCAAAGCCGATTCGTATGTCGTAGATTATGTCGGAATCAAATTGGGCGTGGATGGATTTGCGATTGAAGCAACTGCCGATGCGGCGAAGTTCGTCGAAGCGATCAAGGGGGCGCGGTCAGCCACCAAGAAACCGTTGATCTTAATTGCCGCCGACTCTGCTGTGATGGCGGAAGGCGCAAAAGAAGCTGGTGATAAACCATTGCTCTATGCCGCCGACGAATCCAATTGGCAGAAGATGGCGGAAGTGGCTAAAAGTTTGAAGACGCCACTCGTAGTCAAGGCGGCATCACTGGAGAAGTTAGCCGAACTGACCGAGTCGATCAAAAAAGCGGGAGTCGAAGATTTAGTTCTCGACCCGATGATGAACGGTCATCTCGATTCACTTTCTGCGCTGACTCAAATCCGCCGACTTGCCCTCAAGAAAAATTTCCGCGCGCTCGGTTATCCGGTCATCACCTTCCCCGCCGACGAAGTCCTCGCCGCGCAGCATGTTGCCAAGTATTCCAACTTTGTGGTGTTAGATGATTTTGATCCAGCGATGATGTATGCCTTGTTAGCTCTGCGCCAAAACATTTACACCGATCCGCAGAAACCGATTCAAGTGCAGCCCGGGCTCTATGAGATCAATTCACCCAAACCCGACGCGCCAATTTTTGTAACCACTAACTTTTCGATCACCTACTTCGCCGTCAACAACGAAGTGGAAGGCTCCGGTTTACCCGGCTGGTTGCTCGTCGCCGACGCCGAAGGAATGAGCGTGCTCACTGCGTGGGCGGCTGGCAAGTTTGATGCAGATCGAATCGCCAAAGCGGTGAAGACGACGGGCATCGAATCAAAAGTGAATCACAAAAAGATCATCATCCCCGGACA
>JACRLA010000294.1 GCA_016215145.1 Chloroflexota bacterium | reverse complement strand
GCGCACTCCGCCCGAATGGTTGAAACCGGGTGATGTGGTGGAGTGTGAGGTAGAGGGGGTTGGGACGATAAAAAATAAAGTGACAAATAGCGGATAGCGGTTGGCGAATGGCTTATAGCGTATCGCGAATGGCTCACAGTCATCCTCGATATGCCATCCGCGATATGCCATCTGCGATTTGCCATTCGCCATTTGCTACATGCGAATCGGTCTCATTATTTACAACTCCCTCGATACTATCTCAGGTGGCTATCTTTATGATCGCAAACTTGTAGAGCATTTGCGGAAATGCGGCGATGAGGTTGAGATCATTTCACTCCCGTATCGCAACTACGCCACGCACCTCACCCATAATCTCCAATCCCTACTCCCTAACATCCTCCACGTTTCTCACTTCGACCTTCTCCTCCAAGACGAACTGAATCACCCTTCGCTATTTTTTCTCAACCGTTTTATCAGGGGGCGTTACCCGATTATCTCCATCGTCCACCATCTTCGCATTAGCGAACAACAGCCAACCGACCTTTCGGATAAATCTATACCCACACAAAACAAAGTTCACGCAGGTGGACTTCGCTTTGCGTTGCCGCGATTTCAATCGCCGCAGTTTTTGTTTTATCGAATCGTCGAACGCGCTTATTTAAATTCGGTGGACGGATTTGTTTTCAATAGTGAGGCGACGAAACGAGTTGTCGAAAAAGTCATTGCGAAACGAGTTGTCGAAAAAGTCATTGCGAGGAGCGCTGTAGGCGACGAAGCAATCTCTGAGCGCGACAGATATCGAGATTGCTTCGCAAAGAACGCTCGCAATGACGCACCACGTTCTATCGTCGCTTACCCATCGGGTGATCGCTTTAACTCTACCCTCACACCCGATCATGTTCGCGCCCGCGCCGCGCAGACCCCGCTCAAAATTTTGTTCGTCGGCAATTTGATTCCGCGCAAAGGGCTGCATACGTTGTTAGATGCGCTAGAAAAAGTAAGTGGTAATTGGGAATTGGTAATTGTGGGGAACTCAAACTTGGATCGGCGTTACGCCGAATCAATGCAACGGCGACTCACGCCGCAAATGAAAATGCTTGGCTCGCTGAACGACGCTCAACTCACCGCGCAATTCGCTAACAGCCATTTGCTTGTTGTGCCATCACAATACGAAGGTTTCGGGATCGTGTATTTAGAGGGGATGGGTTTTGGCTTGCCCGCAATCGCCACGACATCGGGCGGGGCAGGCGAGATCATCACACACGGAGAAAACGGATTCTTGATTGAAAGAGGTGATTCAGAATCGCTCGCGCGTAATCTCCGATCTCTAATCTCTGATCGTGATCTTCTGGTTCAGATGAGTCTCAATGCTTTAGAAGGATTCAAAAAACATCCAACGTGGGAAGAGAGTATGGGGAAGGCGAGAGAATTTCTAAAACGTAATGCGTATTCCGTATAGCGTAACGCGCCATTTCACGAAATACGCATTACGGAATACGTCAGTGTTCGCATCTTCTCAATCAACCTCTTCGCCTCATCCGTCACGGCTTTTGTCACTTCAACGGGATCAGGGTTCGCCTTTAAGAGATCGGCGGCAAGCAGTGGCGGCGCAAAGGCGACTCGCACAATGTTGCGCTGGTAAGGTCGCCACAAAATCTGCAATGCCGCGCCGAGCAGTTCTTGATCCTTTTTTGATCGGCGCAATTTTGTTAATGGGTTGCGCTGCGCTTCTTCTAACAACACTGCGCCTACAATCGCCACCACAATTTTCATCTGCGGCACGAGCCGCGCAAACAAACCAATGCTCGCTGACCATGAAGCGAGTGAGTCCACTGCGCCCTCAAGAACGAGCGGGTCGGGTTCGATGCGACCGGCAGGGAAGGTTATCACCGCGCCGCCTTGCTTGATGTAATGGGCGGCGGCGCGGGTCACACTCGCGCGTTGTGTTGGATCATCGGGCAGATAAAAAATTCGTGACCAAGTGTGCGGCAGGGCGCGAAGGAAGGGGCGATCTAATGCGATGAGGCGCAAATCGTTTCGGGGTATCGAAGCGAACAAGGCAACCGAGTCGGTGAGACCGGGATGGTTGGAGAGAATTAAAGTGGGTCCTTCGCGCGGGATATTTTCTACGCCTGCCACTTGCAACCCGCCCGCGTAACGCTTGACCAATGTTGCCCCGCCTGCTTGCCATCCGCCCGCGCCGACGGCGTCATCGTAGGCGATCACATCGCGCGCGAAAGATTCGGCGGCAGGGCGAGCCAGCATCCGCGCGAATCCAAATCGCTTTAATCCCCACGCGCTGAGGAAATCATCTATATTGATTTGAGTTAGCGATTCAAATTGAGAGGGGTGACTCACTTGAAGTCGGAGAGGTAGCGCACGAGGTTGATCATCTCGTCGGCGGTGACGTGATCTAAAAAATTGGAGAGGCGGCGCATGAATTCACCTGTTTGGTTCAAGGAGAACTGTTCTGTGACAAGAATGCCGTGATAAGTACGATTGGCACTCGTCCACTGTTTAGCTAACTTGAGAAAATCTTTTTCGTTACACGTCAATACCGCCATCTGATGTGCTGTGGCATAACTTAATTGTGCCTCGTCGCTGTCCTCTCCTAGACCTACTTCGTACACACTCACAGCGTGATAACCCTTGTCACGCAGTAATTGGGCGATCTTATAGCTCACATCTTCATCAAGGTAGAGTGAGACAAAGAGTTTTCGCTCATCGGGGATCATGGAAAGTAATCACCCCTTTTTCGTTCATCGTTGCGTTATTGTTTTTCAGTACATTCTCAATTTTGTTATCTTCAATTTGTTTCTCAATCTCGGCTTGGTGATCATGGTAATAGCTGATGGCATCATATAAAGCTGCCATAGAAAGTTGAGGATAGTATTCGTGAATCAGATCTAAAGTATCACCCGCCTTCCACTTCCACACAATTTGCCACACAGGCATACGTGTGCCGCGCAAAACGGGCTTGCCGCCTAGCACACCCTCGCGTCGTTCAATATGAGGATGCTCGGTAGGTTGAACTTGGAGCAATTGCTCTACTACTTGTTCCACCTTATAGTTTTCTTGCGCGGCGCGTTCTGCCAAACGTTTATACGTTTGAGGCTCAAGGGTAATAGTGTAAGTTGTCATCGCTAATCTCTTTTCAGTGTTGCCACTCAATATCTGCGTGGATCGCACAAATGACGGACTTGTTCATTGTTTCATTGTTCATTGTTCATTTGCGGTGTAACCGCGCTCTGATCAATCATAGCATAACGATTGTATAATAAGCCCACTCCCTCTCGGAAAGATTCAATATGAACGAAGCCGTTATCGTCTCTGCAGTTCGCACGCCCATTGGCAAACATGGCGGCATTTTAAAATCGTCGCGCCCCGATGATCTCGCCGCACTCGTCATCGGCGAAGTTATTAAACGCGCCAACGTCGAGCCGTCACTCGTCGAAGAAGTGTATTTAGGTTGCGCCAACCAAGCGGGCGAAGATAATCGCAACGTGGCGCGCATGGCGGTCTTGCTCGCCGGGTTTCCAACAGATGTTGCCGCCGTCACCTTCAATCGTTTGTGCGCTTCGGGTTTAGCCGCGCTCAATGCGGCGGCGCGCGCCATCAAAGCCGGTGAGGGTGAGGTGTATATTGCCGGTGGAGTCGAGAGCATGACTCGCGCTCCGTATTCCGTCCCCAAAACCGAAACGCCGTTTGCTTTTGGAAACATCACCGCCTGGGATACCACGCTCGGTTGGCGGTATCCGAATCAAAAAATTAAAGATCAATACGGCAACGACTCGATGGGTGAGACCGCCGAGAACGTCGCCGCGCTGGAAAAATTTAAACACATCACGCGCGAACAACAGGATGCCTTTGCCCTCGAGAGTCACAAACGGGCAATCGCGGCAATTGAAAGTGGAAAGTTCAAGGATGAGATCGTCGGCGTCCCCGTGAAAAATAAAAACGAGATGACGATCATAGATCGTGATGAGCAGCCGCGATCCGATTCGTCACTCGAATCATTATCAAAATTAAAACCCGCCTTTCGATCAGGGGGCACCGTCACTGCCGGTAATGCCTCCAGCCTTAACGATGGCGCCTCTGCCGTGCTGCTGATGTCTGCGGCGAAGGCGAAAGAACTTAACTTGAAACCGTTGGCGCGTGTGGTAGCGAGTGCG
>JACRLA010000272.1 GCA_016215145.1 Chloroflexota bacterium | reverse complement strand
CGCGCGATTGACGATCACGCTGCGAATCGTTTTCTCGCTCGCGCCGAGCGTGTCGGAATCAAGTGGCTGCTCCAGACGATTGATGTTCTGCGATGCGCCGCGTATTCTTCCCGACGTATCAAAGACTTGGATGTAGAGTCCGTCGGCTTGAAAAATATCTAGTTGAGGGATGGTGAGGATGGAGAGATCGCTGATGGGTGTGACCGAGCTGACACGCACCACTTGTTCGGCTGTTTGATTCAGGCGTTCATCCATTTGGTTGGTGAGGCTGAAGACCAGCACACCCCAAACCACGATGCCAAACAAACTAATGACGACGGCGAGGATCGCGCTATACCACAGAGCGAGGCGAAGGCGGATTGACATGATGGCAGATGGCGAATGGCTTATCGCAGATAGCGAATAGCCGACGGCGAATAGCCAATGGCGGTTCGCAAGAACCATTCGCCATTTGCTATCTACCATTCGCTATAGGCTATTCCTCGCGCAGCACGTAACCTACACCGCGCACGGTGTGTAATAATCGCGCTTCGTTTTCGCCTTCGAGCTTTTGGCGCAGGTAGCGGATGTAGACTTCGATGATGTTGCTCTCGCCGCCGAAGTCGTAACTCCACACGCGATCAAAGATCACGTCGCGCGTTAACACCTGACGCGGATTCCGCATGAAGAGTTCGAGCAATTCATATTCTTTGGCGGTGAGATCAATGGCGCGTTCACCACGAAAGGCGCGGCGCGTGCCAGTGTCTAGCGTGAGGTCGGCGAATTTTAAAACTTCGGGCGATTGCGGTGAGGCGCGGCGAAGCAAGGCACGCAAACGCGCCAGAAGTTCGTCAAACGAAAATGGTTTGATCATGTAATCGTCGGCGCCCGCGTCGAGCCCGATGACTCGATCGGCGACGGAGTCGCGCGCGGTGAGGATGATGATCGGCACGGGGCCGCCACTGCGGAGGCGGCGACAGACTTCGAGTCCGTCCATGCCCGGCAACATCCAATCGAGGATCACCAGATCGGGCGGATTATCACGGGCGAGGTTCAATCCTGTTTGACCATCACGCGCCACATCTACACGATAACCTTCGTAGGACAAGCCGCGCCGCAACAGATCAGAAATTTTGTCTTCGTCTTCGACAACAAGGATACGTGGGTTCATAGTTGGAGATTGGAAATTGGAGATTAGAGATTGCCGTAAAGGATAGCACATTCTAAGGGGAAACTCATGCTATACTTTTAATATGACGACTCAATATCGTGAAGACACGCTGACTCAAACGTTGGAAACCCTTACCCGCAACATGTCGGGGATTCGCGCCGCGGTGATCGTGAATGTGGATGGTCTGGTGATCGCGGCGTATCCGCCTGCCTCCGATGACTTCAACGATCCGCAAGGCGGACATTCGGTGGCGGCGACCACGGCATTGATCACCGGTCTTGCCGAGCGCACCTTGCAACGTTTGGCGCAGGGCAATTTAGATCGCGTGATGATCGAGGGTGAGCATGGCGCGATTGGCGTGTACCCCTGCACCGACGATGCAACGTTGGCGGTGTTGATTGACAAACAAGCGAAGCTCGGTTTGGCGCTGACACTGGCGCGCAAAACGGCAGCGAAGATTCGATCTATCCTCAACAAAGAATAACGGGGACAAAATCCCAAATCCCAAAAACCCAAATTCCAAAGTCGAACTTCTAGTTCCAACTTCCAACTTCCAATCTCTAATCTCCAATCTCTAAATGACTCAACCGAATAACCACCAGCGTTTCCGCTTTCAACTTGTCGCGGCAGTGATCGCGCGCATTGTGCTTAACACCGCGCACCGCATGATCTATCCGTTCTTGCCCGCGTTCAGTCGCGGGCTCAACGTGCCGATTGAATCGTTGACGGCAATCCTCTCGTTACGCGGCGGACTAGGGATCATCGCCCCGCTCTTTGGATCGATCTCTGATCGCTGGGGACGCCGCCACGCCATGTTGATCGGTCTCGGCGTGTTCAGCGTGAGTTGGCTCGTCGTCGGACTCTTCCCCGGCTATCTCACCCTTGTCGCAGCGATCTTGATGACGACGATTGCAAAATTTATTTTCGATCCGGCGTGGCAAGCGCATCTCAGTGATCGCACACCATATTCGCAGCGCGGCTTGGTCATTGCCCTCACCGAATTGGGTTGGTCGGGATCGGTTTTGGTAGGCGTGCCATTGGTAGGGTTGATCATTGATCGCACTGTGTGGCATTCGGCGTTCACGCCCATTGCCATTGCCGGTTTCATTGCCGGGTTGGGGATGTGGCTGATCATTCCGCACGATAAGGGAATGGCGCACAAAAATATTTTTAGCGATGGCGGGTGGAAAGCGATCATCAAAAGCCCCGCTGTGCTGGGCGCGTTGAGCATTGGATTCTTGATCTCGTTTAGCAACGAGAATTTAAACAGCGTGTATGGAATCTGGATGGAAGATACGTTTAAAGTTAGCGTGGTGCAGTTAGGGTTAAGCGCGATGGTCATCGCCGCATCGGAATTGATCGGTGAAGGACTCGTGGCAGGGTTCGTGGATCGTCTCGGCAAGAAAAAATCCATCGCCATTGGTTTGGCGCTGTCGGGGATCGCCAACATTATCTTGCCATTTGCTACATCCAATATCGCCATTGCGCTGGTGGCGATCTTTTTCGTCTACATCACATTTGAATTTACGATTGTCTCTACCCTGCCGCTCGTCAGCGGCTTGTTGCCAAAATCGCGCGGGCTGATGATGAGTTTCAACGTGGCGTCACACTCGGCAGGGCGCATGTTCGGGGCGTTGCTCGGCACGGTGTTGCTGCGCTACGGCTTCTTTTGGAATGGGGTACTGTCTACCGCTTTGAACGTGATCGGGATTATGATTGTGGTGTGGGTGGTGAAAGAAAATCTGGAGGGTTAGGTGGTTGGGTTGTTAGGTGGTTGGGTAGTTTGAAGTTTGGAATTTGGAATTTTTGTTTTTGGAGTTTGGGATTTGGGTTTTTGGGATTTGAGATTTGAAGTTTTGTTTTTAGGATTTTCCTTGAAAAGGAGTCGTCATGTTATTCTCACCCGTTCTCGCCGAGCCTCTCACCAGCCTCATTCCGCTTCTGCTTTTTATTGCCGCGCTTTGCGTGGCGTGGATCGTTCTGCATTTTGTGTTCAAACTGACGATCAAAATTTTCACGATAGGCTGTTTGGGGATATTGGCATCGGGGGCAGTGTGCGGGTTGGTGATGTGGTTGGGAGGGAGATAAAAAAGACCCTTCGGGTTTTAGAAACCGAAGGGTCTTTTCGTTTTACATCACACTACTTTTAGTATTCCGGTGGCGGGGGCGCCATCGGTTTTTCTTTTTCGGGGATGTCGGTGATGAGCGCTTCGGTGGTAAGGATCATCGCCGCAATGCTCGCCGCGTTTTCCAACGCGCCGCGCACAACCTTCACCGGGTCAATGATGCCTTCTTTGATCATGTCCACGTATTCGCCGCTGATCACGTTGTAGCCAATGTTCTTGTTCTTCTCTTCCTTGGCGCGGCGGCGGACTTCGGAAATGATCACCGATCCATCTGCGCCGGCATTCGAGGCGAGTTTACGCAAAGGCGCTTCGAGCGCGCGACGAATGATGGTGACGCCGGCTTGTTCGTCATCGTCATCGAGCTTCAACTTCTCAAGAGTCGAGGTCGCATTAATCAGTGCCACTTCGCCACCCGGCACAATACCTTCTTCCACTGCGGCGCGCGCGGCAGAGAGGGCGTCTTCGACGCGATGCTTCTTCTCTTTCAGTTCCACTTCGGTGGCGGCGCCCACGCGGATGATGGCAACACCACCGCTCAGCTTCGCCAAACGTTCTTGCAATTTCTCTTTGTCGTAATCCGAAGTGCTCTTGTCAATTTCAACTTTGATCTCTTCGATACGACCCTTGATCGCTTTCGCCGCGCCCTCACCATCCACTACGGTGGTGTCGTCTTTTGTGGCGACAACTTTCTTGGCGCGTCCGAGATCGGCAACGGTGGTGCTTTCCAGCTTCTTGCCGAGTTCTTCGGTAATCACGGTGCCGCCGGTGAGAACGGCGATGTCTTGCAACATTGCCTTGCGGCGATCACCAAAACCGGGGGCTTTGATGGCGAGGACGTTGAGCATCCCGCGCAGTTTGTTCAAGACGAGTGTTGCCAACGCTTCGCCGTCCACGTCTTCGGCGATGATGACCAGATCGCGTTTGCCGATCTGCACCAGCTTCTCCAAAATCGGAACGATGTCGGCGGCGGCGGAAACCTTCTTGTCGTAAATGAGAATGTAGGGATCGTTGATCACCGCTTCCATTGCTTCCGGCACAGTGATGAAGTAGGGTGAGATGTAGCCGCGATCAAATTGCATACCGTCTACATACTCGGTTTCGAATTCCAACGCTTTGGACTCTTCAACGGTGATGACGCCGTCTTTGCCAACTTTGTCCATCACTTCGGCAATGAGGTTGCCGATGTTTTGGTCGGCGGCGGAGATGGCGGCAACAGAAGCGATCTCATCTTTGCCTTCGATCTTCTGTGCTTGCTTGCGGATGCTTTCAACCGCAGCTTCGGTAGCTTTCTCAATGCCGCGTTTGATCAACATCGGGTTCGAACCGGCGGCGACCATCTTGAGACCTTCGTTGACGATGGCTTGGGCTAACACTGTGGAAGTCGTGGTGCCATCGCCGGCGATGTCGTTCGTTTTGCTGGCGGCTTGGGCGAGCAATTGCGCGCCCATGTTTTCATAGGGATCTTCGAGAGAGATTTCTTTTGCAACAGTTACACCGTCGTGGGTCACAGTCGGCGCGCCGAATTTCTTGTCGAGCGCCACGTTGCGACCTTTGGGTCCGAGGGTGGTTGCGACCGCAGTTGCCAGAGTATCAATACCTTTTTGAAGCTTGCGGCGAGCTTCTTCTTGGAAAATTATTTGTTTCGCTGCCATGAGTAGATATCCTTTCTAAAATGAAACGCAGATTACTTCTTCTTGGAAGAAGATTTGCCTTCTTCGATGATGGCGAGCACGTCGCTCTCTTTTAAGATGAGCAACTTGTCGCTATCAACTTTGATTTCGGTGCCGGCATATTTGGCGAACAAGACCATATCGCCAACTTGCACGTCCAACATAATGCGCTTGCCTGCTTCATCACGCGCACCGGGACCCACCGCCAGCACTTCACCCTTCTGCGGTTTCTCTTTGGCAGTTTCGGGCAACACAATGCCCGTCGCTGTTCGCTCTTCTTGTTCGAGCGGCTTGACCACTACGCGGTCACCTAGAGGTTTGAGATTTAGAGCCATTGAAAATCCTCCTTGGATTTTGATAAAAGTTTTTCGCTATACACGGAGACAAGTTAGCACTCTTTTCGGGCGAGTGCTAACTTGATGTTGGCATAATACAACGCAGATTGGGCAGTGTCAAGAGGGTCGAGCAAATTCAGATAAATTTCTAACACTCGGCAGTCGTTGGGCAAATTGACAATTTGCCTTACGTCTTTTAGGGGCGACGGGTGGGAGTGAAGGTGGGAGTCGGTTTCGCCGCCGTGACAGTGGCAAGGGGTGTCTGGTTCAACGGGGCGCGGGTGGGGGTGCCGATGGGTTTCGGGGTGGCATTCGCCGCTATGCCGCAAATGTTGATATTTTCTTGCACAATTCCGGCAACGACTTTGTCATCGGGAGCGAAGGCTTTGATCTGATCCATGAGTGGCAATGACCGTTTGCAATAAGGCTTCTCCGGCGTGGACAATGCCGAAAGCACGGAGCTATAGGTGTAATAGAATTCCAAGTTGCCTTTTTCGAGCGGCAAGCCGGTCACTTTCACCTTCAGTTTTTTTTCTGTTTCCCAATCACAACCGTCTACGGCACACTGCAATTCCTCAATCGCCCCTTCATAGTTGAGCGCTTTGAAATACACCATCCCAAGTTGTCCATGTAACTTTGCATTCTCAGGTTGAAGTTCCAACGCAGACTCTAGATATTGTGAGGCGCGACCATATTCGCCCGTTTGAAAATAGGTGCGGCTGATCAAAATATACGTTTCGATGTCATTGGGGTTAATTGCCTGCGCCCGTTGAAAATATTGAATTGCAATATCGTATTCTCTCAACTGACGGAAGTTAACGCCCGTTTGTTTATATAAGAATCCAAGATTGGGGTTGATCTTGATAGCGGATTGATAGGCTTGGATCGCTTGCCGGTAGTTGCCGGTGCTTTCCATATAATATCCAAACGTGCGATAGGCATCCATGCTGTTTGGATCAAAGGCGAGCCGCGCTTCGTCTCCCGCTTGCGCCCAACGCTGCGAGTCGGTCAAAATCTCGGCGTAGTAGGCGTGAGCCAAGGCATTATTAGGATCAAGTTGTATCGCGCGCACGGCGGCATCACTGGCGGCAGCGTAGTCGGCGTTCCAATCCAATGCCAGCGCGTGAACGGCGTGCGCCATGCTATTTTTGGGATCAATCAAAATTGCCGTTTGCGCCGACTTCACCGCGTCTTTCGGTTTGTTGGCATACACTTGAACCCGCGTCAACTGAATCCAATAATCAATGCGAGTCGATTCCAGTTCAATCGCCTTTTGATAGGCTTGCACAGCATTGTCCAACCGCCCCAGCGAAAATTGCTCTTTCGCTTCTTCGGCAAACGAGATGGGGCTGCGCGTTGCGGTAGAGGTCGGCAAAAATGGTTTATCAATAACGCCTTGACGATCTAAATTAAGCACATACAAACCGGCCATGATCACGATCACATAGATAGCGATTCGCATCGGGCTGTTACGGCGAGTTCGTCGGAGATTGAGTCCACTTTTGCTGAGATACATCGTGTGCGGCTTCTTTTACGAAAATTTTCCCTTTGTTTACAGAATACCACTAATAAAGACGAACTATCAATACTATTAATATGCTCCTAACTTAAAGTGACGCCGCCAACCCTCCCCCTTACAAACTTCACCCACAGCGTAGGCAAACCGTCATTGACTCGTCCCTGAACTTTGCTTATACTGCAAACACTATGCGAGTGGATAAAACAGCATCAGTGCTGTATGCCAACACTTGAAACGCACGCGAGAGCGATACACGCCCGCGTGCGTTTTTATTTCTACCTCATCTACTCAACAAAGGAGACTCACTATGATGGATAATCGAGGCGCCAAAATTGAAAAGGCAAAACGTTATGCCGAGGAGCGTCACCGTTTTCGTTTCGACAGCTTCTCGGTGCAATTCCACGGTGACAACAACGACCATGCCGTAACCTTTGATAACGGCGCTTGGCATTGCGATTGCGAATATTTTATAGTTCACAAAGTCTGCGCGCACTC
>JACRLA010000271.1 GCA_016215145.1 Chloroflexota bacterium | reverse complement strand
GGAATCCAAAATGGACCGACGCGATGATCCGTTTGATCTTCGTTGCGAAACACCAAACGATCTCCCGCCACAAAAACTGCTTTCGCCGGAATCGTCGGCAGGGCTTCGCCGTTGGCAATGCGCTGCGCCGCGCCAGATGGAATCACATACTCGATCCGCATCGGGTTGCGAATCACGCCGCCCGCCAGCATATACCACGACACCAAACTGAACGCGCCCAAAACCAGAGGCGGGATCAAAAAGATGACGAGCCAGCGAAAATTATTTTTCATCTTCACTTCACCAAATATCTCAAATCATCCAACACATCGCGCCACGGCACAGAGGTGTAAACCATTTTCAACCGCCCTTCTGTGTCCAATAAATAAACGGAGCTCGTATGATCCACTGATGAAGTATGACCGCTCGACGACGCCAAGATCGCTTCGACGTGAACCCCGTAACCGCGATACGTTTGCGCCAACGCTTCTTTGTTCCCCGTCAAACCCACAAACGATGAATCGAAAGCGTTCATGTATTCCTTCAACCGCGCCGTTGTATCGCGCTCGGCATCCACCGTGATCATCATGAAGCGCACACGACTCGCCGCCCCGCCCAACTCGCCGCGAATCTTTTTAAAATCGGCGAGTGTGGCCGGGCAAACATCGGGACAATTGGTGTAACCGAAAAACATCATCACCCACTGCCCGCGATAATCGCTCAACTTCGCCGCCGCGCCGTTTTGATCGGTCAAGGCAAACTCCACCGCCGCGCGTGGCGGATCAATCTGCGTGCCGTGCAGCGCGCGCGGTTGACAAGCCGTCGTCAACAACATCAACACGATCAACAATCTCTTCATCGTCAAATCACTCCTTGCGCCGCGCGCAGGCGCGGGGTGGAATAATGAATCACGTATCGCCAATAACCCGCGCTCAAAAAAATCGCCAGCGTGAACCACGTTATGGCATACCCGATGTGCGGACCGTCATCAAGCCCCTCGTCCAACGCGCGGCGATAGGGCATGGTCGTCCAACTTTTTTCTGTCGTTTGTTCAATGTAGATCGGCATGAGGCGGCGAGTATATCCTTTTTGGATTTGATCAATATCCATGCGGAACCAAGTTCGATCAGGGGATGCCGCCTTGGCCTCCACACCGTTGATCACGTCCGTCAACCGGATCCAGCCGCGCACCTCCACCACCCCGGACGGCAGTTCAAACTTCGCCCAACGATCCAGATTCGTTTCAGATTGCGGCAGCCATCCGCGATTGATCAACACTGCTTCCTCCCTGCCCTCAATGATCAACGGTGTGATCATATCGAGCCCGGCTTGTTGCTGCCACATTTGATTCTTCAACGCCAATGTCTGCGAAGGATCATACACCCCGCGCACCACCACCGCGCGATACTTCAACGTTTCAAAATCAACGCCGCTTGGCAAGCCGTCGTTCAACTTCAACGGCTTGGCGTGCAGCCGCCGCAGCGTCTCGGCGTTAAATGCGCGGCGCTGCCCCAAACGATCTACCTGCCACACCCCCAAACGAATCGCAACGCCGACGGCGGCGATGACTAACAACGTCGTCCACCACCATCGGCGGTTTAAGAAAAGCTTCAATGTATCCATGTCAGGATCAACCTCCCGAAGGTTTTAGAACCTTCGGGAGGGTAGTTACTACTTCACCGTCTTAATATAAGCGATCAACGCATCTATCTGATCTTGCTTCAACTTCGTCCCAAAATCTTTTAGCATGATGTCCGGCTTGAAACCTTTGGTGAGCTTGGCATTGGGGTTGATGATCGACTCCAGCAAATACGCATCGTTCACCGTCACACTCGAACCGTCTTCCAACGCCTCTTGCTTGCCAAAGAGTCCTTTCCACGAAGGACCGACACCCACCGCGCCATCCAACGAATGGCAGGCAATACAACCTTGAGTCTTCGCCAACCGCGCGCCGCGCGCTACCGGGTCTGTCGGCTCGGCTTGATCTTTCACCCACTTATCAAAATCTTCTGCCGAAACGACTCTCACCGGCATCATCATCGCCGTGTGACCCGTGCCGCACAACTCGGCGCACTGCATCCGCAAATTAAAATCTTGATCAAACGTGCCAATCTTGTCGGGGGTGACATACATCGAAGTCACCAATCCCGGCACCGCGTCAATCTTTTGGCGGAATGCCGGAATCCACAGCGAGTGCAGCACATCGTCAGGCAAGGCAGTCACTTCAAACTTCACGCGCTTGTTCAGCGGCAGCACCACTTCGGTTGCGCCATCAATGATTTGCGCCGGATACGACACGCGCCACGCCCACTGCACTGCCGTCACCTTCACCACCAAGTCCGGGACTTTGTTGCCCTGAAATTTTGCCAAGCCCGTCAAACCGGGATGAATCACCACCACCACATTAAGTGAAGCGGTGATGAATAACCACATCCCCCACACCCAACCGCTGTTGCCGCGAATCGGCGCGCCGTATTCGGGGGCGCCGCCTTTGGCGCGGAAGCTGAACAAGCTGTATCCCAACACCGACATCACAAACGTAAAGACCGGCGTCGCCAAGATCGTCAGCAAGCGGAACGACTCATCGCTGATCGCCGCCTCCTCTGCCGCCACGCCCGGAAAAATAATTTGGAAAATCCAAGGCAGAGAAAATTCGGCGGCGAGCGTCATCACAAACCACAGGATCGCCACATTCACATAATCGCGTCGCATTGTTATTCTCCTCTCATCACGAGCCCACTAAATACAACGTGGGATACACAAAAATCCAGACCACATCCACAAAGTGCCAGTAGATGATCGCCGCTTCGGCGTTCCAATGATCGTCTTGGGTAAAGCGACCTTGCAATGCCTGGATCAACACAATGATCAAAATGATCACGCCGGTGAAAACGTGAAAGGCGTGCATCCCGGTAATGGCGAAGAACACCGTGCCAAAACCGGAAGACGGTGGGGCGAACTTCAACGCCTCAGGCCACTCGACGGCAACCACGCCCGCTAAAAAGGCGACCCCCAGAAAAATGGTCATGAGGATGTTGCGGATGAATCCGCCGCGATCCCCGTGTGAGATCGCCACTTCTCGTGCGGGCGAAACGTGCCTTGCATATAAAATCGCGTGACCAAAAGCGTGAGAAAGATCACGCTCTCCGAAGCGATGAACAGCCACAACCCAAAACGGCGGTTGTAAATATGATATTTTAAATTAGCAACGGACGCGCTCATCAGTGTCCTCCATCCGAGTAATCGCTAAACAATTTGCCGACGTGCATGAAATACTCCAACACCAACGCCGCTTTGCCGACGGCGATGATCACCAACAACACCGCGCCCATCTCCGGAACACGCCCGGCAAAAAATTCCAGCGCGGTCAACAGCCCCAACCCCAATGCAACTATCAGACCGCGTTTTATCAACGCCGATTTATCAGAATGAGATGACATGGTTTCTCTCCTCTCGAATTAAAAATTAATCTGCCGCCGCAGACGAAACGATCACGCCGTGCGCGGGCGCGGACTCTTCGTAATCGTACGGGTGCGCCGTCACCTGCGGGACATGTTCAAAATTGTGTTCGGGCGGCGGCGAGGACGTTTGCCATTCCAGCGTCCGCAGCTTCCACGGATTCTTATTCGTCTCAGATGCCGGTGCACGCACAGACACTATCACGTTATAGATGAACACAAAGAAGCCCGCCGCCAGAATGTAACCCGAAATACTCATCCACATATTCACGTTAGCTAGCTGCGGCGGATAATCGGCGATGCGGCGATTCATGCCGTAAAGACCGGCTAACATCATCGGCGTATAGAGC
>JACRLA010000051.1 GCA_016215145.1 Chloroflexota bacterium | reverse complement strand
TCGCTAATGAAGCTCTCCATCCTCATGCCCGTCTTCAACGAAGCGCCGACGATTGAACAAGTGGTTCAACGTGTGCGCTCTGTGCCGCTTGACCACGAAGTGATTTTAGTCAACGACGCTTCATCCGACGGCACACACGGCATCGTCAACCAACTCGCCGCGCCCGATCTCAAAGTGATCCATCACCCGATCAATCGCGGCAAAGGCGCGGCGATCCGCACCGGCATGAAGGAAGCCACAGGTGAAGTGATCGTCATCCAAGACGCCGACTTGGAGTATGATCCAAATGATTTCGTCCGACTGATCCAACCGATCCAAGATGGCAAGGCGGATGTGGTCTATGGCGTGCGTTCGTTAGAGACTCAACGCCTCATCATGCGGATGGGCAATAATTTTTTGACGTGGGTCACCAATGTGATGTATGGCGGGAAATTGGGCGATATGGAAACGTGTTATAAAAAGATGCGGCGTGAGATCGCCTTGAGCCTTGATCTTGAATGTCGCCGCTTCGACGTGGAAGCCGAGATCACCGCCAAACTTTTGCGCGCCGGTCACATCATTCACGAACTACCCATACGCTACCACGCCCGTTACGAAAACAAAAAACTCTCTCCCGGTGACGGCATCCCGGCGCTGCAAGCGTTGTGGAAATATAGGAAGTGGAAGGCTGGAAGTTAGAAGTTGGAGCTTTGAAGTTTGTAGAGACGTTGCATGCAACGTCTTTACAAAACAAAGGAGTTCATCATGTTCCCTGAAACCCGTTCCCCCTCTCTCGGCACGATAAGCATTGAAGAAAGTTTGCGGCTCGCTATGCGCCGCGTCTATCTGTGGATGTCTGCTGGCTTGATCGTTACGGCGATGATCGCTCTCGTCGCCCAAACTCTTCCCATTGCGCTCATGAGCATTGTGATCCTTCCGACGATCATCGTCGAGTTCATCGTCGTGCTGGCGCTCTCGGCATTCGTTCACAAAATGTCGCCGACGATTGCTGTGTTTGCTTTTCTGTTTTACTCGGCGCTCAATGGCATCACCTTAACTCCGATCTTCTGGGTGTATACCGGCACCGGCATCGCCTTCTCGTTCTTCGCCACGGCGAGCATGTTCGCCGCCATGACCATCGTCGGCTACACCACGCGCACCGACCTCACCAAGTTTGGCAGTTTGCTGATGATGGGCTTGTTCGGCATGATCATCGCTTCGGTGATCAACATCTTCTTCGCCAGTTCAGTTCTCTATTGGCTGGTGTCTTTCGTCGGCGTGATCATCTTCGTCGGTCTCACCGCTTACGACACACAGCGCATCAAAATGATGACGATGCAGGCGGTATCGGAAGGCAACACCGATGTTGAAAGCAGAGTCGGCGTCATCGGCGCGTTGCGGTTGTATCTCGATTTCATCAATCTCTTCTTGCTCATCCTGCGCTTCGCGGGCGGAAGACGAAAGTAAATTAAAAAGTTACGGCGACAGTTTAACTGTCGCCGTAACTTTTTTGTTCATTGTCTCATTACGCTACGGTTGATACCGACTCACGCCGCCATTCGTAGCGAACCACACCGTGCCACCCGTGCCCACAAGAATATCGTTTACACTAGCGCTCACCAGCTTGCCCGCTTCGGGTAAATACTTCGTCCATTGTTTGCCATCGTAAGACGCCGCGCCGTTGGAGGTGGCGAACCACAACGTGCCGTCCGGAGCAATCGTGATCTTCCGCACATCTTGAGAGGGCAATCGTACTTGAGGATTGGTTGGCAAATACTCTTGCCATTGACCCTCTTTGAATTGATACACACCGTTGCCGGTGGCGAACCACAGCGCGCCATCGCGTGTTTGGGCAATGTCGAAAGCATCGCCGACATAATGACTGAAAATTTTGGCAAAAGAAAAATGTTCCCATTTGCCATCTGCTTTCAAGTGACTCGCCGATTCATTCGTGCCGACCCACACCGTCTTGTCTGCCGCCACAAAAACCGTATTGAGGTAATCGCCAGCGAACCCGGCGGTGGCTTTTGTGTGCGTCTGTATCACTTTGCGATTCTGAATCAACGCCAGACCATTTTGAGTCGCCACCGCAGCAGTGCCATCCGGAAAAAAACTCACGCCGTTGACATCCGTCGAAGGCATGCCCTGCGCCGTCCCGATCAAGTTTTGCGTTTGTCCATCACGAGAGATGATCCATAAACCTCTCTCCCATTGGCTTCCCCACAAATTGCCGCTGTTGTCGAACGCCAGTGGAGCACATTCGCACGGCGGCGGCTGAAGGCGCGACCACTGCCCTTCGTGAAATCGATCTACGAGCGCGCCGTAATGTTCTACAAACCACAACTCGCCGCGCGGTGTTAACAACACACGCCCGTATCCCGTTGCCACTGTCGGCACATTGGGCGCAGAGGCAAAAACAAATTTGCCTTCTGCCCCATAACGAAAGATTCCTGTCGGACTGCCAAAGAACAACGTGCCTGATGCGTCGCGCGTCGCGCCGAAATACTGGAAGTCTGCCGGAAGATCGCTGTTACGATGATCGAATATCTGCCAGTCATTCGTCTCCGGATTCACCCGCCCGATGCCACCGTAAGCCGTGAACCACAGATGCCCTTTGCCATCGGCGATGATCTTAAAGATCGCGTTGGTCCCCATCTTGGCAATGTGTTCAAAGCGATCACCCTTCAATTGCGCCGCGCCGCCTTCGGTGCCAACCCACACCCCATCCTTATCATCAATTAATAACGTAGATACGACACGATGCGGCAATCCTTGCTTTTCGCCGAAACGAGTCCACTGCTTGCCATCGAACCGACCTATGCCATTTGTGGTGCCGACCCACAGAATACCTTTTTTATCCGTCGCAATCGCCGTCACGTTATAACTCAACTGATCTGTTTTATCTTCATGCACCGACGGGAACGGCACTTTTTTGAACTTGCCGCCATCCAACTCATATAAGCCCCCGCCCTCCTCGGAATACGATGTGCCAACAAGCAAACGCTTGCCAATTCGCGCAATCGCATTCACCTGGCTACCGCCCAACCCTTCGTTCTGACGATACGGTATCCATTTATCACCCACCATGTTCACCAAACCGTCCTGCGTGCCGATCCATAAACTGCGATCCTCTTCAACCAAGATCGCCGTCACAGCAGGATTGGGCAACGGCGTTACAACATTCATATTCAAATTCAATCTGCCCGGATTCCAAAACGCCAGACCCGAATGCCCACCCGTGATCAACCGATCTTGATCAAACGCCAACACCCACGCTTCGTTCACCGCCGACCACGATATCCAGCCGCTTTGAGTCACCGCCGGTGAAGTGCCTTGTGTCGTGATGTTGGGCAGCGTAGCCACTTGCGGCGGCGCAGACGTAGACGCAGAGGTTTGCGCTAATCGCGTCGCCTGTTGATTCGTCGGGGATGCCGCCAACGTCGGCGCAGCCGATTCCTTTTGCGCCGGACTCGGCGGCGTCACCTGCGCCGTAGCAGTGTGAGTCAACGCACTCTTCCACGCATGTAAAAATTCATCACACGTCGCAAAACGATCCTCACGATTCTTTGCCAACGCCTTGAGCAACACCTTCTCAATCTCTGGATCAAGATCGGCGCGGAGCGAGGTCGGCGGCGGCAGTGGCGCGTTGATCTGTTTAAGAATTACAGCAAGCGGGGTCTCGGCTTCAAACGGCACTTTGCCCGTCACCATTTCGTAGAGCACAATGCCCAGCGAATAAATATCGGAACGCGCATCAAGCTTGTCGCCCTGCGCTTGTTCGGGACTCATGTAAGCCGGTGTGCCGGTGATCGCCCCAGTGGCGGTGAACTGCGCCGTGCTTTCCAGAAGTTTGGCGATGCCGAAGTCGGTGAGGAATAATTCGCCGCGCGAGTTGACCATGGCATTCGACGGTTTGATGTCGCGATGGATAACGTTCATCTCATGGGCGTAGGCAAGCGCGCTGGCGAGTTGCGAAAAATATCTATCAATATCGTTGAGCGAGAGCGTGCCGCTTTGAATTTTTTCTTTGAGAGTCCCGGCATCCAAATAGCGCATCACAAGGTAGGTGATGCCCTCTTGCTCGCCATAATCGTAAACGGGCAGGATGTGGGCGTGTTCGAGTTTGGCGATGGTGCGCGCTTCTTGTTCAAAGCGCTTCACAAATTCTTTGTTCTGGGCGAGCTGACTCGGCAGCACCTTGAGGGCGATGTAACGATCCATCGCGGCGTGATAGGCTTTATACACCGTCGCCATACCGCCCTGACCGATCTGGTTGATGATTCGATAGGGACCAATTTGTTGACCGGGTGCGATGTTGTTCATGTCTGTCTCCTCAATATGGAAACTAATATACACCGATTTTAGAATTTGTTATAAAAAGTCGTGTGCTTTAGTTTAACAAGGTCGTGCTTTCGCGTTACAATACAGACACATGAGGTGTAAACATGAAAGCATATGAACTTCCCGCAACGATCACTAAAGAAGGAAAGTTAGAAGCCTCGTTGCCACAAACGGCAAACCTGCCGCGCGGGCGCGCAGTGCGTCTCATTGTTCTTGTCAGCGAAACAGATGAGGAAGAACAACAATGGAAACAACTCACGGCTGAACAATTTTTGAAAGGCTATAACAAAGCAGACGCGATTTACGACAAGGTGGGATAGTGACGAGCAACTATCTGAACGTTAATCAGCCATTAGCGAACAACAAAAAGTGACGATACCAATCGTCACTTTTTTGTTTGCCAGGCCGACTCGCCCTCACCCGCTATCAGCCCCTTCCCATCCGCTATATAATCATCGCCGTTATGTTCCGGCACAAAATTATTTTACTTTCGATTTTTTTCACTGCCTGCGCCTCGCCCGCTTACGCCCAACCCGTAACCAAAGTGGTGAACATCGAAGATTTTGTTTTCACGCCCACTGGCGAAGCGCATAAAACATCCGTCGCCGCCACCGCGCGAATGAAGATCACACAAACGGCAATCGCCGGTTTGCCAACGGTGCCGCCGACTCCGAGCCTCACGCGCACGCTCGTCATCCCACCCACACCCACTAACACCGCAACGGCAGCCGCCACACTCACACCACAAGCTACCGCGACCATGACGGCGTCACCGAGCCCAACGCCAACGCGCACGCTCACCCCCACCATCGCCCTCACACCTTATTGCCAAGAGCCGGGTGGTCTCGTCATCCCCGAACAAGTGGATTCGGCGATACTCGGTTACAAAGTTGCCATGCGCGTTTATCTGCCGCCGTGTTACAAAGATTTTCCCGAACGACAATTTCCGGTGTTGTATCTCATTCACGGTTTGAATCAAAACGAACGATCATGGAACGAAGTGGGCGCGGACAAAACGGCGGCAATAATGATCGCCAAAGGGCAGCTACCGCCGTTCATCATCGTCATGCCCGAAGAAAAAGTTCAACAGGACACGTCGGGCGATTTTGCGAAAGTTTTGGTCAACGAGATCGTGCCTTACACCGACGTGCATTACCGCACGAAACCGAATCGACTCTATCGCGCCATCGGCGGACTCTCGCGCGGCGGCGGCTGGGCGATCAACATCGGTTTTCAAAACCCGGATAAGTTTGGCGCAGTGGGTCTGCACTCGGCGGCGATCTTTTACGGCGACGACTCCAAACTCGTTTCGTGGATCAAAGCCGTGCCACCCGGACTCATGCCGCGCATTTATCTCGACATCGGCGAAGAAGACATCTTGCTCGAATCGGTCAAGTGGGTGCATTTCGTTTTCACTCAACAAGGCGTGCGCCACGACTACTTCATCAACAAAGGCACGCACACCCTCTCGTATTGGCGCGACAACTTGCCCGCCTATTTAAAATGGTACACAACCGGCTGGTAAGTAAGACGATTTTCCAAATCGTCGTTACCTTTCTCATTTCATCTTGCGCTCCTGCGTTTGCCAACAACCCACCGACTCAAGTCGTGGATTTAAAAAAATTTGTGACGCCGATGACGCCGACTCGCGCTCAAAGCCCCACTCCGCCTCTCGCCTTTTCTCGCACGCCCACCCTCACCCCATCGCGCACGCCGACTCTCACCCCGACTCCCACCTTCACC
>JACRLA010000050.1 GCA_016215145.1 Chloroflexota bacterium | reverse complement strand
TCATGGTTATGCCTCCACTGGAATTTGATTCTTTGTTCATGCTATTCTCCTAAAATTTTGAATTTATGCCGAAAGCTGCTTGATGGCAGTTGACTGGATTTGTCCGATGAGCTGTTCCTTGCTTTTGACATCCGCCGCACCTTTCGACTGGAAGTTGTCCGCCAGAATTTGACTCATCTTCTCTGCGACATTTGTGTCGGCGTTGACGGTCAGACATTAGGTGTAAAACGGTTTTACAATTTCTTTTAAATCAGACATGTCATTTCTCCTTAAACTCTCTTTATTTCGCAGACGCTTTTTTGCGTTTGACGGCGTTACGAATGCCGACTGTGATCAAGCCGGGGATACCTATCAGGACAATGACCTTGATGATCGCCACTGGATTGATATTTGTGGCTTCACTTGCTTGCTTGGCGCCGACGCGAACACCTTCCGCCCAAGCGGTTCCAGCCAACGGCAAAAATAACAACCCGGTGATAATGAAAACTAGCAGAATAATGAGAATGCGTTTTGTGGTTTGCATGATCAAGCCTCTTTTGTCTGGCGATTGAATCCGCGCTTGATGACGCCGACGATCCAATCCCAGTGCATCGCCAAATGGATGCCCAGCATAATAAGCAGCAGGTTGGAACTGGCATCGTGCAGGCTGATCCAGAATGGATCAACTTTGATAGGGACGCCAATGAAGGGCAGCGCCACTTCTGAGATAACCACTCCGCTAACAAAAGCAAAGATCATCATCAGATAAATGATGATGTCCCAAACGTAGTTGAAGCGCGTATCGCCCGGCAGCTTTTTGAAAATGCGCTGCGTGGTTTCCACGATCCATTTCCAGTGCAGAAGAATGTGAATCGCAAACACCGGGGCGAATACAAAACTGATCCATTCGTGGAATGGGATGGCGGTAGCTTGCGGCGCGGCGAGAAGCGCGAAGACGACCAGCGCAATCAAGTCTACGAGGAAGTTGATTTGAGTGGATGAAAGTTTTTTTGTTTGATTTAAAACCATGCCTTCTTTTTTCTGTAAGAGTATGGCGCTGGTTTCGTTGTTTTGAACCGACATAGTTGCGTCTCCTTAAAAATATAAAGCGACGCAATTCTACGGGGAGCGGTGATCAGTCCATAGGTCAAATTGAGCCGAATGATGGTCAAATTGGATACGATGTGAGTTTGGTTTTAATTGGCGGGATGAAACCGGGTGCGAAAAGCGACGGGGCTGACGCGCGTGTGCTTCTTGAAGAACTTCACCAAATTGGTGGGGTCGTTGAACCCCAAGCGGTAGGCGATCTCTTTGATGGGCATATTCCCCTGCGCCAACAATCGCTGAGATTCAAGAATGACCTGCTCTTCAATGAATTCTTTGGCTGTTTTGTTTAACACCTGACGCGTTAACTCGTTGAGCTTTTTGGGCGAGGCAGCAAGTTGTTTAGCGTAGTATTGCACACCGCGAGACTTCGCCATGTCACGCTCAACCAACTTGCGGAATGCGACGAAGTCCTGGTAATGCGGCGCAACCCTGCGGCTTATGGCGCTGACCTGCTGAATGCGCCCAATTTGCAACAGCATCAGGCGCAACAAATGCCGCAGGATTTCAGCGGAGAGTTCATCGGTTGGTTTCCGGTATTCATGCTGAATGATCCAGGCTAACCCATGCAGCATTTGCCGTTGTTCTGCGGATAGTTGAATGCGGGGCGCAAACAATGCGTGTTCAAAAATATGTAAGCTATGAAGTAGATTTAATTCAGTCGCGTTCTCGTACATGAATTCAGAGGTGAACACGATAACAAAACCTTTGGCTGCCTGATTGACCTGATACTGATGAACTTGTCCTGTAGAAACGAGCAACAGAGTCGCGTCATCGTAAGCGTAGTTGGTGAAGTCAATTGAATGGTCGCCAGTGCCATGCGTGAACAGGATGATGTGATAAAAATGCACGCGATGTGGCGAGGACAATATACGATCCACCCCACGTTTGAATAGCGATTCAAGCGTCAAGACCTCCACCCCCAACTTTGGGGCTTGGATTTCGGAAAAATGAATCTCAGGAATTGGAGATGATTTTGGCATCGTGAATAACAGCCGATCCTATTTATGAAGCGGGATTTTTGAGTTCGTGTCTAAATTATAAACCTTTGAACGCAATTGACATACGGTATATGATAAGGGTGTGTTTCAAATGAGTTGAAGGAAAGAACGTCCCGAAGGTTTTGTCGAGAAAATTTTGTCGTTTTAGCCAACCGTCGGGACGGTTTCAACTGAAATGAAACGCACCCATATGATAAGTAGAGTATGCACCTCACGAATGGCAGTCGGGTTGTGATCGTCGGCGGCGGGCCTGCCGGAAGCTTCGCCGCGTTACACTTGCTGCGCTTTGCGGCACAGGCGAATCTGACTCTGGAGATCGTCATCTTTGAGGCGCGCGATTTCAATCGCCCCGGTCCTGGCGGGTGTAATAAGTGCGCCGGGATTCTCTCTTCCACTCTTGTCGCCAATTTAGAAACACTTGATCTCGAACTTCCAGCCGAGGTGATCCAAGCCGAACTCAACGCGTACGTTTTGCACTCGGGCGAAGCCGAGATTCTTTTGCATCGCCCGAACAGCGGACGACGCAGCCTCAGTGTCTATCGCGGCAGCGGTCCCCGTTTAGGCACGTCGCCCACGCCCCACTCATTTGATAGTTGGCTGTTGAATCAGGCTCGGGAGCGTGGCGCACAGATTCGGCGGGGGCGCGTGCAAACAATCACGCGCAGCGAGCACCCGGTCGTTGCCACGGCTCACGAAAAACTTGAGGCGGATCTTGTGGTGTTAGCCACCGGCGTCAATAGCCGCGCGCCCCTCGACGCGGCATGGCACTATCAACCGCCGCAGACCGAGATGATGGCGCAAGATGAAATCCCCATGCCGGGCGGGTTTCTAACAGATCGCGTTCACATTTTTTTTGATCATCCGCAAGAATTAATTTTTGGGGGGCTGATTCCAAAAGGTCGTTACGCCAACATTTCTTTATTGGGGCGCGGCTTGCCGCCGGATGCCATCAGCGATTTTTTAGAGGGGAACAAGCTGACAAAATTTTTTCCCGAAGGGACTCCGGCGTTATGCGGCTGCACGCCGCGCATCGCCATCTCTGCCGCGCCAAAATTTTATGATGAGCGATTAGTGATCGTCGGGGACGCCGCCGTGACACGCTTGTACAAAGATGGAATAGGGGCGGCCTTCACCACAGCCGAGGCGGCAGCCCGTACGGCAGTTCAACGTGGAATCTCGCGGCGCGATTTCGCCTCAGGGTATCGCCCGACCCATCAGCAGATCACCACCGATAATTTATATGGTCAATTCTTATTCCGGATATGGGCAGCCACACGACGATCCCCTTTTTTGCTGAATGCTTGGCGGCGGGCGATTCTTTCTGAAGTCGATCTACCGAAGGCTAATCAAATTCACGCCCGTGTATTATGGGGAATGTTCACCGGTGACGAATCGTATCAAAAAATTTTTCAACTGTCGCTGAGTTGTCCGGCGCTGCGCGCGCTGTGGCAAGGCGCGCTAAAAGATTGGCGTGGCAAATGAAACAAACTTATTTAGGACCCTTACAAGATGGCGGGCGTGTCGGCATCATCGGCGGCGGACCGGGCGGCGTGGCAACGGCGATTGCCCTCAAACAAGGCGCGCGCGCCTTGGGACGAGAGGCGCAGGTCATCATCATCGAAGGAAAACAATTCGCCGGTGAGCAGCATCATAATCAGTGCGTCGGTGTTTTGTCGCCGCCCATTGCCGATCTCGTCGAGCGCGATCTAAAAATTCCTTTTCCTCACTCGTTAAGCCGCAGCGCGATCACCGGATATATTTTGCACACCGCTCAGCGCGAGATTATTCTTGACGGTGAGACAGAACCTTCGGTGGCATTGCGCCGTGTGCAGTTCGACGCCTACATGCTTAACGCCGCGCGCGACTGTGGCGTGGAGATATTACCCGCTCGCGTCACGGCATTTGAGTTTCACGCTGACCGCGTGGTGATCTACACCGAGAATACGCCGCGCGAGGTGGAGGTGGTTGTCGGCGCGTTTGGCATGGACGAAGGCAGCGGCGTCCTGTTTGAAAACGCGGTAGGGTATCACCCTCCCCTCGCGCTCAATTCGGTTGTCACCAAATATCACCCGGGTGACGAGGGCATGATCACTTTTGGAAATCGATTCGGTGGATGCTGATCTGATGTCGGCTTTTTTGGCGATGCCGCAAGTGAGATGTGCTTTGCCAAATTTTGAAAACGCCGGACGATTCGATGCCAATGATTTGCGATTCTTCAAAGGACGATTCCCGCGCGGCTTGGCGCACAATTTTTTCGGGGATCGGTTTGTGATGGTGGGTGACGCCGCCGGTTTGGTGCGCGCCTTTAAGGGGAAGGGTGTGACGTCGGCGATCCAAACCGGGATCCGGGCGGCGCAGGTGATCTTGCGCGACGGCATTTCGTCTCGCGCCTTTCAAAATTATTATCGCGCCAACGCCGACATCATTGACGACTTGCCTTACGGGCGCGTGATGCGTCAACTCACAATTGCCGCTTCACGTTTTGGGTTGATGGATATTGTCTTGCGCGCCGCCGAGCGAGATTCGCATTTGCGTCACGCTCTCTTTGACGCCGTCTCTGCCCACCGCCCGTACCGAGACGTGGTGCGTGAGGGCCTTACACTAAATGCGACGTGGGCAATGATGCGTTCTGCTTTTGAACCCTGAACGCTGAATGCGCTGAAAACGCTGACAATCGCTGACATAAAAAAGAATCAGCGTTCCTCAGTGAAGATCAGCGTCTTCAGCGTTCAAAGGTTTAATAGATTTATTCTGACTCGTGATGATGCAATGTCGGCGTGGGGTAACTATATGTTTCAGGATCGCCGGTGCTGCCGCCTGCCGCTATCCAACGCAGGGTGAGGAAGTATGCCAGTACCGAGCCGCCGCCAACGAGTGAGGCGATAATCCCTCCCAGACTGGGCGTGTTGATAATCCAATAAAAAAATTGAAAGATGGGGTATTCCATCGGGAAGTTCATTGTGATCTCTCCATGACTAAACAACGGTAACTACTCAGCCACTCCGTCATTGCGAGCGCACTTCGCGAAGCAATCTCGGTCACGCGTTGGAGATTGCTTCGTCGCAGAGAACGCTCCTCGCAATGACGCCCGAGCAGTCACACAGAACGACACTCTAAACAATAATCCAACCACGTCGGGTGCCCGATCTGCG
>JACRLA010000049.1 GCA_016215145.1 Chloroflexota bacterium | reverse complement strand
CGCAATTAGGCATCACAGTGAAGAAGGTTAGTGAGGCAACACAAAAAGGGCGGCACACGACGGTGCATCCGGAATTGATACTGCTCAATGGCGGTGGCTGGGTAGCAGATACGCCGGGGGTTCGCGCACTTGCTCTTTATGACATTGATAAATACGAACTGGATGGTTACTTTCGTGACATTTGTCTCTATGTTGATCATTGCGCGTTTAATAATTGCACACATTCTCAAGAATCTGGCTGCGCGGTGCGCGCGGCGGTAGAACGCGGAGAAATTCAATCTAGGCGTTATGAGAGCTATTTGAGAATCAGAGCGGGTTAAAAATTAGAACATAAAGCACTTGATTCGCGTTGACCTATCTCCTATAATGTTTACGTAGTGTTTATGCGATGACGACATTTAAAAAATCTCACTTTGTGCGTTGGTATTTGCATGCAGGAGCGATGATCATCGCTCTGATGCTTTTGCTTGTAGTGGTTAGCAACTCGTCGGCGCAGGGACTGGTAGAACGTTACTTTGATGAGACCGGTCACACCGTGCGCGGGCGTTTCCTCACGTTCTTCGACAAGTATGGTGGTCTCGCTATCTTCGGTTATCCCATCACCGAGGAGTTCCCTGATCCTAAATCGGGCTTGATTGTTCAATACTTTCAACGCGCGCGGCTCGAATTGAATCCCAACAACCCCGAGCGTTTTCAAGTGCAGTTAGGTTTGCTGGGCGATGAACTTAAATATGGGCAACCGCGTTTGCCACTCAGCCAAATCCCTTCGCCAACGAATCCCGGCTGTTACTATTTTCCGCAGACAGGACACTCGGTGTGCAATGCTTTCCTCGATTACTTCCGCGCTCACGGCGGTTTAGATGTGTTCGGTTACCCCATCGCCGAATATAAAGTCGAGAGTGATCGCATTGTGCAAGCATTCCAACGAGCCCGCATGGAATGGCGCCCGGAACTGGCGACGGGTCAGAAGGTTCAACTCACCACGCTCGGATTATTTGCATTTGATTTCCACAAGTTAGATTCAAAGCTCAAAGAACCTGCGGTTATAAGATCCGTAACGCGGTTGAACGTGCGCGCTTCGGTGGGCGACCCGGTGTCACAACGCTCCGGAATTCAGCCTATCTATGTTTTCATCACCGATCAACATGGCAAAGCGGTAGAGAGTGTTTTGGTCACAGCCATAGTGCGTTTTGCCTCGGGCAACCAAAATTTCACGTTCCCATTCAGCAACACGCGCGGCATGACGCAGATAGATGTTCCATTTGGGCAGAGCAAAGCCGGCAACCAAGTTTCAATAGACATTACGGCAACCTACCGGAATTTGATCGGTCAAACCCGCACCTCATTTCTACCGTGGTGGTAAAAACAAAACCCCGCTGTCACAAAGACAACGGGGTTTTATTTTGAAGTTTGCAGTTTGAAGTTGGCGTTATTTCTTCGCTTCAACCTTTTCGCTCTCCGCATTTTCCTCTTCGTCATCTTCCCAACCAATAATCCACACACACAACGCGGCGACGGAAACCGTAGCAATGATCAAAGCGATCCACTGCCCTGCCAACAAGCCGACATCACGCGCCTCGTAGACAATGATCGCCACCATGCCGGTTGCCAAGACAAGCCACGCGCTGAGTTTAGGATGCGCTTTGAACCATTCGATAATGTTTTTCATAATTCAATCATCTCCTGACAACTATTATAGCAGTAGACTTCCGAAGTCTCTAAGACTTCGGAAGTCTTTTCCTCTTGCCAACCAAGGTGGTGTCGTCACTGCGCGCGGCGGGCAGCCGCACGGTGAAGCGCGTGCCACTCCCCAACGCGCTCTCGACTCGGATCGATCCGCCGTGCGCTTGCACAATGTCTTTGGTGATCGCCAACCCCAGCCCATATCCTTTTCCTGATCGCGCTTTATCCACTCGATAGAATCGTTCGAAGATGCGCGGCAGATCTTCGGCGGGGATGCCGCCACCGGAATCGGCAACCGACACAATCGCTTCACCCGTCCCGGCGCGCGCGGTGAGAATCACCGTGCCACCGTCCGGCGTGTATTTGATGGCATTCTCTAGTAGATTGGTGAACACTTGCGATAGACGATCCGTGTCGGCGAGCATGGAAGGCAGAGGATCGATCCGCACTTTCATCGTGATGTTTTTCTCCCCGGCGCGCAGAGTCAACTTCTCAACTGCCGAATTCAACAACTTTCCCAAATCCGTTGGCGCTCGATTCAGCGATGCCGGCACGGCGTCTAACCGCGCCAGATCGAGCAAGCTATTTACCAAACGGCTCATGCGTTCGGCTTCGTCGTGGATCACGTTGGCGGCGCGGCGCGCCGAGTCGGGGTCGGAGGCGGTGCCATCGAGGATCGCTTGTGAAAATCCTTGAATAGAGGTGAGCGGTGTTCTTAATTCGTGAGAGATGTTTGCCACAAAATCGCGCTGTGCCTGTTGACTCACTTTGACGCGGGCGATCATGTCGTTGAACGATTTTGCCAACGACTTAACTTCGTCCGGTCCGCTCGCCGGAACAGGTTGATCAAAATCGCCGGTGCCAATACTGCTGGCAGCCTTCGCCGCCTTTTGCAACGGGCTGGCAACCCAATAGGAGATCAACAACGCCATGATCACCGACAACACAATGCCGACGATTGCCGCCTGGGCTAACGGCAGGAGAACAGTTTGATTTAACAGCTCCAACGGCGTTGTGCGCGGCTTGGCTAAAACGAAATACACTCCGCCGGACTCGATGGGTTGTGTGATGAAAGCCCAAATTTGACGTGAGGAGTCACGCAAGAAACCGCGTTCTAAAACCGCGTTAGGGTTTTCAACTTGCTCAATATCGTTGGCTTTCACCGCGCCGGAGATCACCGCGCTATCCACGATCACCTTTCCGCTTTTATCGGCAAACAGCACACGTACGTCATTGGCTTTCGCGGTAGAGGCGGCATAACGAGCGAGAACATCGGTGGAGACTGTAGCGGGCAGCGCGGCGCGACGAAGGATCGTCGTCCTAAGATCAGTCAACTGCACAAAATCGAGCCGGTCTATGACGATGCTGGAGCGAAGAAAAAACGTGAGGGAGAGCCCAATGATGAAAAGGCAGATGAGGAGGATGAGGACGTGCGAAACGATGAGACGAAAGCGGAGGGAGTTGAACATACCAAATCACAAACCCTTCGGGTTTTGCCCACTCCGCTTCGCTACGGGGTGCTTCGCAAGACCCGAAGGGTTTTAATTTCACGCAACCAACTTATACCCCACGCCGGTGATCGTTTCAATCGTCACCGTGCTGCTACCCGAAATGTTTTTTCGCAAATGCGCCATATGCACGTCCACCGTGCGCGTCTGTCCGTAAAAATCAAAACCCCAAACCAGACTCAACAATTGTTCGCGCGTGAGGACAATGCCCTTATTTTGCGCCAGCGTGTGCAAGAGATCAAATTCTTTGGTGCGGAGATCGATCTTCTTGCCCGCCACCGTCACTTCGCGCCGCAGTTCGTCTATGGTGATGTCGCCGACGTGAACCGGACCCGCTGCCTCGGCGGCTTTCGCCGCGCGTTCGCTTCGCCGCAGAATCGCTTTCACCCGCGCGATCAGTTCACGCGGGTTGAAGGGTTTGGTCATGTAATCGTCCGCGCCCAATTCGAGTCCGATGATCTTATCAATGTCTTCGTCGCGCGCGGTGAGCATGATGATCGGCACGTCCGATTCGGCGCGCACTTTGCGGCACACTTCGTAACCATCCATACTTGGCAGCATCACGTCTAACACCACCAACGCCGGTTTCTCATCACGGATCATCTCCACCGCTTTCGCCCCATCGCCCACCGACAGGATGCGAAAGTTCTCGCGCTCTAAATACATTTTGGCGAGTTCGATAATGTTTGCTTCGTCGTCAACGAGGAGAATGAGTTCGCCGGACATAGACAGTTATCAGTCATCAGTGAACAGTGATCGTAACTGCTCATGCGTCATTGCGAGGAGCGTTCTGTGCGACGAAGCAATCTCGGTCACGCTTGGAGATTGCTTCGCAAAGTGCGCTCGCAATGACGGAGTAGTTGCTAGTGATCAGTAATTAAGGATCACCAGTTCGCTGATCTTTCCGCGCTTGTGCGCTTTCGAGTTAATTAATCGCGTGGCTTTCACACGCTCACGCCTGAATCCTTCGTAGAGTTTCCACACAAACGCCACCGAAGAGTTGCTCAGCATGAGCCTGCACCCTTTTCGATCCAGTTCACGAAAAGCATCCGCCAACTCACGTTGTTCCTGTTCGCCAAAATTGTTTTCGGTGTAACTGGTGAAGTTAGATGTTTTGCTCAACGGGTGATACGGCGGATCGAAATAAACAAAATCACCTGACGTCGCTTTGTTCAACACCTCTTTGAAAGAGGAATAATTAATGTGGGCGGTCTGAAGTGATTGGCTCACAACACGCATTTTTTCTTCGTCAAAGATCGCCGGGTTTTTGTATCGCCCCATCGGCACATTGAACTGCCCATCGCGGTTCACCCGGTACAACCCATTGAAGCACGTTTTGTTGAGATAGATTAACCGCGCCGCGCGTTTTACATCATTCAACCGCGTCGGGTCTTGGCTTCGCACTTTGTAGTAATAATCTGGCGAGTGTTTTCTCTTGTGCTTCGTTAACAACAGGATCAATTCATCCACGCCGTTCTGCACAACGCGGTAACAGTTAACGAGTTCATCATTGCAATCCGTTAAATAAGCGCGGGTCATCGAACCGTTGAGCGTGCCATTCATCTTTAAACTTCGCAGATGAAAATACACCGCCCCACTCCCCACAAACGGCTCGTGATAGGCGTTGAACTCACGCGGATACAAGGGCGCAAATTGATCGAGCAATTGTGTTTTGCCGCCGGCCCATTTAAGAAACGGTTTAGGAATGTTGTAACGAGTTTCAAAAGAAATGCTTTTAGAGGTCATAACAAATCCGGTTGGATTTAAATTGAGAGCGGAAAATGTCATTCCGAGCGGTGGTGTTCCGCGAGGAATCTCTGAGACTGTCAAAAAGATTCCTGGCTTCGCTCGGAATGACAACCCTAAATGAGTGGTGTGGGGAACAGTTTTCTAATCCGCTATTTACCATTTTTCTGATCCCAACCATTAGTCTGCATGGAAACATGAGAGTCGCACACGCGCTAACGGTCAAAGTTCAGAACAATGTTTGTTAGCGGATTAGAGTGCCAAAACCACAACAGTCTTGTCTATTTCCGATAACGCTAATAATTCAAAATCACCAAATCCACAATCTTCCCCCGCCGATCCGACTTTG
The DNA here is from genome assembly GCA_016215145.1 of Chloroflexota bacterium. GTDB lineage: Bacteria > Chloroflexota > Anaerolineae > Anaerolineales > VGOW01 > VGOW01. The sequence continues at coordinate 1,773 of JACRLA010000049.1, read as the reverse complement.
AGTTGATCAACCGCGCCGCTTTCACCCGCAGACGCTTGAAGTCCTCATACAAGTTCATCACAAACGGCGCGGACGAATTACACAACATCACCATGCAGCCGCGCCGATCCAACTGGCGATACACATCTGCCAGCAAACGATGATCAAATTCGTTGAACTCATCCACCGTGAACGAGGTGAAGTTGGACGTTGCATTCAAAGGATAGTAAGGCGGATCGAAATAAATAAAATCGCCGGGCTTTGCTTCGTCAATCACGCGGCGGAAACTCTCGCAGCGAATCTCAGCCTGCTTCAACACCGCACTGACCGCCAACAAATTTTCTTCGTCAAAAATGTGGGGGTTAGCGTAACGCCCCAGCGGCACGTTGAACTGTCCTTGCTTATTGACTCGATACAAACCATTGAAGCACGTCTTGTTGAGATAGATCATCCGCGCCGCGCGCTCCACGTCCGTCAGATGACTGGTGTTGATCCCGCGCATCTCGTAATAATACTCCGACGAGTGATACTCACGATGAACTTGAAGCAATTGAATCAAGTCCGTCACAAAATTTTGCACCACTTGATAGGCGTTGATCAAGTCGGGATTGTTATCGGTCAGACGGGCGCGAGTCATAACGTGAGACAGTTCTTCGTTCATCTGCAATTGACACAAATGAAAATACACCGCGCCGCTTCCCAGAAACGGTTCGTGATAGCCCTTGAACTTTTTGGGATACAACAGGCGGTAATGCGGCAGCGATTGTGTCTTGCCGCCAGCCCACTTTAAAAAAGGTCGAAGGACATGAAGAGCGGTGTCGCCTTGCCTCACTGCGATCATCACTCACTATTGTATTCGTATTGCGTTTTGGGGAAAGTTAATTTTCAGAAACCCGCTTTCTCACAGAAAGCGGGTTTCTACCCGCGTGCCGCCCTCGCCTGCCGCACGATCTCTTCGATCTGTTTCAAGTGCGAGTCATCGTGTGACAATCCGCGAATGAAACGGTTGATGGCGTTAATGGGTTCGATAGTCGGATTCGGTTGATAGGTGTTATCAAGATGCGGCTGATCGGGCCACAACTCCAGACTCGCCAACCGCATCCGCCGACTCTCCTCAAGCCGATGCCGACACTGGGCGATAGTTGTGATCGACTCCCACGCCACTTCGGATCGGGAACGACCATGATGCTCGACTCCCCGCGCCAGCTCACTCGCCATTGCCGCCGATTCTTCGGCGGATGCCGTCGTGTGCACGATCACATGCCCCAACGTCCAGGCGGCATTTTTGTCGCCATCCTTCTCGGCATATTCGTCAGAGGCATTCGGATCATTCGGCGCAAAAACCACGTCGGCGTCCACGCAATCTTTGATCAACTTCAACATCAGATCGATCATCTCATTCGTCAACGGTTTTAAATCTGCGAACTTCACCGTTGCGGCTAACTGGGCAATCGTTATTGTCTTTTCACGAACAGGAGAAAAATTTAGCATTATTAATCCTCAATAATTGGCGGCTGCTCAGGCGTCCTTGCGAGTAACTCATCGCGGGCAGATCTCCGAGTTCTTAAAGAACTCGGAGATCTTGGCGTGACCGAGATTGCTTCGTGAAGAACACTCGCAATGACGTTAGCAGTTCAATCAATGTGCGTAAGTCCAGTTTAGAGTTTTGTTCATTGTTCATTGTCTCATTGTTCATTTTATTACTCCCAACTCTCTACCCACTCTCTTAAACGTCTCCAACCCTTTATTCAAGTCATCCTTGCTATGCGCCGCCGAGATCATCACGCGGATTCG
>JACRLA010000134.1 GCA_016215145.1 Chloroflexota bacterium | reverse complement strand
CTTTTTCACCGAATGAGTTGACGATGATTGATACCGAGTGTCGTCGCGCGGGTATCGGTTGCGTGGATTGCAAAATGATCTTGGCGAAGAATATCAATATACATTTCGAACCGTTCCGCGCGAGACGCGATGAACTCGCTAGAAACCCAAAGCACATTTGGGATGTGTTAGATGATGGGGCAAAACGCGCGCGGAAGATCGCCGAGGAGACGATAGCGGAAGTTAAAGAGGCGATAGGACTACCGTGATGCGTGAGGCGTAGTGCGTATTTCGTATTGCGTATCTGTATTTGACATTTCGTTGTGATTGGCGAAGCGCAATACTCTGACGATTTAAAATCTGTGTTTGCAAAGGCGGCAGGCTTTTCTCCTGCCGCTTTGCGTTTTACGTTACGACCATCACTTGATCATCAAAGCAACAATCTATACGACGTACAAGCAAATCACACGCACTGGATTCTGAAAGAATATCTGAAAGAGGATGAATGGGAAGAGTCGCCGTGTCGGGAATTTGAGGCGTTAAATTTGTTGAAGCCTTTAGGCATTGCTCCGCGTCCGCTTTTCTTTGAGCCCCTTTCATCCTCTCACAAGCCTCTCGTCGCTTACGAATTCATGGCAGGTGAGATGTGGGATCGATGTCGCCCAACCGAAACACAATTAGCTCAACTCGCGCGGGCGTGGCTGGCGATGAACACTCTGCCCACAGAAAACTTGTGGCGTTCACGCGGATTCGACTCGCTCACGTCTTTGGAGACGCGGCTTCTCGCGCGAGCGCAACACTATCGTGCGTGGGTCGAATCTGAATTTCCGTCAGGCAGACGCGCCGCAGAGATTCTTCTGACGGAGTGTGAACGCCGTCATCCGATCTTCGCCGAACTCTCTGCCGACCAACCGCCTCTTTGCTTTTGTCGCGCCGACCCACGCTTTGCAAACGTGATTCAACAACCCAATGGCGAGATCGGTTTGGTGGATTGGGAAGATAGTGGTCTGCGCGATCCGGCAATAGATTTAGCCGATCTTATTACACATCCTAATCAAGAAGACTTGCTTGCGCCGGACGAATGGAATGCTTTCTTTCAGTTGTATCTTGCGGTTCGTAGTAAGTTTGATACAGAACTCTCTCGCCGCATTCATCTCTATCAAGCCATCTTCCAACTTTTATACGGGACAAGAATTTTGATACAAGCGGTCGAGCAAATGCACAAGCATCAACCCATTCAATCACTGATCAATGAGATGCCGATTCAAACACGGCTACGCCGTTATTGGGCTAGAATGATGGCGTATCCTGCGACAGACTTTTCATCTCAACTTGAAAAATTAGCCAATACTCTATTCTTCCCACAATGAAAGCTTTGATTCAACGAGTCTCACACGGCTCGGTCACGGTTGAAAATAAAAAAGTTTCGGAGATCGATCTGGGGTTAGTGGTGCTGATCGGCGTGGGGAAAAATGACACGCAAGAGCAAGCCGATTGGCTGGCGGAGAAGATCGCCAACTTGCGAATCTTTGAAGATGATCAGGGCAAGATGAATCGATCTGTTGTAGAAGTTGGCGGCAGCGCGCTCGTCGTTTCGCAATTTACGCTTTGCGCCGACGCGCAAAAGGGTCGCCGCCCATCGTTCGAGAAGGTGGCGCAGCCGAGCGAAGCCGAACCGCTAATCGAATACTTCACCAAGCGTTTGCAGTTTTATGGCGTTCCCATACAAAGCGGAGTCTTTCGAGCGATGATGTCGGTGGAAATTATTAATGAGGGTCCGGTGACGATTTGGATTGAGAAGTAATTAACCGTCATTGCGAGGAGCGTCTTTTGCGACGAAGCAATCTCAAAGCGTGACCGAGATTGCTTTCCGCTCCGCGAAGAACGCTCGCAATGACGAAATGGCTGGATAGTTTTACGTATTGCGTATTCCGTTTAGAACATCTGGCGCGACCCATGCTAACGAATCAATTTGCACCGCACTCGCCCCCGCCTCTAACAAAACATCCACATCCTCTTGTGAATGAACGCCGCCCGCGCCGATGATGGGCAGTGACGTTTGCGTTTTGATCTCGCGCAGCAAGTGAATCGTTTGCGGCAACAGCGCCGCGCCGTAGAGTCGCCCACTCACCCACTCGCCATTGTGCTTCATCGTGCCGCGCGGCAATGAGATTGAAATAGATTGCGCGCCAGATCGTTCGGCGACGCGGGCGATCCAGATTGCGCGTGAGCGCGGCACTTGCACGATCACGGGCTTGCCGCCGATGCGCGTGGCGGCTTTGATCATCGCTTCAACATTCACCGTTTCTTCCTCATCCCGAAACCCGATCTCGACTCCAGCGATCACTTCCACCCGATCTATTTTCTCCATACACACTTCAACATCGTCAACCGAATCACAGGCGAGATGAATGATGACCGGGCAACCGAGTCGTTCCCACTTTTTTTCGTAGTCTCGAATCGCGTGTGAGAGTCCGGGGTTGGCCAAGCCAGTGTGAATCAACACTCCGCCCGCGAATTGAATCACGCGCTGCTCGCGCGCCGGTGAACGCGGCTTCAATGTAATTGGGTTTGTGATGAACGCGCCGAATTTTGAAAAGTCCACGAGCGAGGCGTATTCATCGGCGAAGCCAAATGCGCCGCCGCCCGCAATGAGGGGTGAGGTGAGGGCGAGACCGGTTTTGTGGCAGGACATTTTGTGTCCGCGATTCGTTTTGACGTAGCAGGCTTGGCAGGCGCCGACGCCGCAGGGGGTGGGATGGGTGAGGAGGGTGTAAGCAGAAGAAAGTTCAAAGTGTGAAGTGCGAAGTGCAAAGTGAAGTGATGCGTGAGAGGTGTGGATGAAGATGCGGTCGGCGTGAGGGGCGAGGTCTTGGGTGAGGGTGAGGAGGTCGCCGCGATGGATTTCGATTCGGGGGTCGAGGGAATCGAGTGGATAGGGTTGGGCGAGGATCACGGTGGCGGTTCCCGCGCGGGCGATGGCGGAGGATGCAAAGGGAAGCAGCGCGGCGGGTGAGTCGTCAGCGATCAATAAGACGCGCTCGCGTTCTCTGCTTTCTTCAATCGCCGCGCCGCACGGTCCGATCAGATCGATCATCATGCCGGGTGAGATGTTGAAATCACGAGGGAGATCAACAGAAAAAGAAGTGCAGGAAAGTGAAGAGGGAAAGAGGGGAAGGCGGAGGTAGGGATCGAGTGACGGTGTGAGGCGGGCGAGGAGGAATTGTCCGAGAGCGGGGACGAGATCAGAATCAAAGTGGGCGCGAATGTGTTCGCCGATGAGTTCGGTGCGTGTGCATTGGGCGTTTGTGTGTCGCACGGGCGGATAATAGCACAGTGCTATAATCTGGAGAATAAAGATTGTCAGATTACCCTCCCGAAGGTTTTAGAACCTTCGGGAGGGTTTATCAAAGGAGATAAACTATGAATGTCGCAAGTATTGTTCAAGTGTTGGCAACGGCGGCGTGGCTGTTGGTGGGCGGCGCAGTTGTGTTCGGAGTGATGACGGCGGCGCGCGGCGGAAAGTTGGGCGCGGTGATTCCGTTGGTGATCGGCGCGGTGGTTTTCGCAATCGTGTTGAGCGCAACGGCGGCGGGGTTGGTGTTTGTGCAACCTGAAGAACGCGCGATTGTGATCAGCGCGTTGCAACCGAAGGGCTATCGCACGCAAGCGTTGGAACCGGGTTTGCAATGGATCGTGCCGTTTATGGAAAACACACAGACGTATACGATCTCGCGTAGAACGTATACGATGTCGGCGGTGGCGCAAGAAGGTCAAAAGGCAGGCGACGATGCCATCCAAGCGCGGACGAAAGATGGTCAACAGGTTTCAATTGACGCCTCGGTGATCTATTCAATTGAT
>JACRLA010000299.1 GCA_016215145.1 Chloroflexota bacterium | reverse complement strand
TACATTCTTGGCAATTTGATCACCAACGGCATTGGGATCGATCTTCGGTTCGACAAACCAGATGTTAAGCACACGGTTGTTGAGGATGACGTTGTAGGTGAGATCAAATTCGGCGTAAGCGATTAATGGTTTAAGCGATTTGAGAAACGGATTCACCGGGCAGCTAGGTGTCGCCGTCGGTGGCGGCGGGGGCGTGATCGTTGGGGGGAGAGTCGGCTCGCGCGTTGGCGTGAGGGTGATGATCGGAGTCGGCGGCGCGAGCGTGAAGGTTGGAAGTGAGGCGAGAGTCGGAGGCGGAGTCAGAGTCGTGCAAGCAGCAAAGTAGAAGGCGGTAAAAATCAGAATACTCTTTTTCATTACCGTAATTGTAATTGGTAATTGAGAGACCCCCAACACCCGTTCTTCATCCTTCATAATTCATCCTTCATCCTTTGCTATAATGTTTTCATCTCTCCTCAAGGGGTCACTTCACTATGCGCCCTCCACAATTACCCTCACCCGACGACGACGAAGAACCGCCCGAAGAAAAACGGAAGCCACCCGAGATTCGTGAGATGCTGGCGAACATCGGCGAGAAGCTCACGCCACGAGCAGGCGAAGGCAAGCCCGATGTGTATCAACGCGGCAACGAAGTCGAAGAAATTTTACAGGCGCTCGCCTCACCGCTCAAAGGTCGGGTGGTGGTGTTGGGTCCAGCGCGAGTTGGCAAGAGCGCGGTGGTGCAAACGGTGGTGGATCGGATCGCCGCCGGAAACTGCCCAAGTGAGTTGAAGGATAAAGAGGTGTGGCGGCTGACCCCCGGCGGGTTGATGAGTTTCTCCACGCATGGCAATTGGCAACGGATGTTCGATCAATTGTTGACCGAATGGGCGAAGCAGCCGGAGATCATTTTATTCTTTGATGAGATCACCCGCGCCGGCCGCTTGAGCAACTTCCCAAGCGGGGGCGATGACGACGAGTTCGATCTCGGAATCATCCCGCACCTAATGCGGCGCGGCGGCGGAGTCGATCTGGCGACGTTGTTCGCCACTGCCCTCAAACGCAACAAAGGTTTGTGCATCGCCGAAGCCGAAGATAATTCTTGGCGGCGATTCTGCGACACCTACGTGGATTACGACCAACTCTTTTTGCCGATCCGCGTTAAGGAACCCGATCGGGGAACGACGCGCGACATTGTGCGGCACGTCGCCGACGATCTTTCCGTTCTACATAGCATCCAAGTCACCGACGAAGCGATCAATCAAACGCTCGATCTGAGTCAGCGTTACGCGTTGGATCGAGCGCAACCGGGTAAGACGATTGATCTGCTGCGCGACTCGTTGGCTGTTACCAAAACAACTGACGGCGCAAAGCTGACTGCTGAAGATGTGATCAAACGTTTCGGCGAGCAGAGCGGTTTGCCGCGCATGTTGCTCGACGATTCGACTCCGTTCAACGAAGACGAAGTGCTGCGCTATTTTAAGCGGCGCGTGTTGGCGCAAGACCAAGCGGTGGAAGCGATTGTGCAATCGTTGAGTTTGCTGCGGGCGCGGGTGAACAACCCCTTGCGACCGATGGGCGTGTTTTTGTTTTTGGGTCCGACGGGTGTGGGCAAAACAGAATTGGCGCGGGCACTCGCCGAATATCTGTTTGGAAACCGCGAGCGGTTGGTGCGATTCAACATGGGTGATTACGCTCATTACTCACAGCATGTCGAACTCTTCGGCAACCCGTATTCGCGTGACGTGGGTGGGCGGCGCGGGCAGTTGACGAATCGACTGTCCGGCAAAATGTTTTCAGTGATCGTCTTGGATGAATTCGAGAAGGCGCATCCGGTGATCTATCAACGCTTCTTGCAGTTGTTCGACGAAGGGTTAATGATCAACGGCAACGATGAGACGATCAACTTACGCAACGCGATCATGATTATCACTTCGAATTACGGGGCGCAGCTCATTCAACATGAGCGCATCGGCTTCTCGCGCGGCGAGACTCTGGAAGCGCGCGAGACTCGCGTCCTGTCGGAGACCGAGCAATACTTCACGCCCGAATTTATGAATCGCATTGACGCCGTGTGCATCTTCCATCCGTTGACGCGGGCGGTGATGGCAGACATCGCGCGGCGCGAGATCAGCGATCTACTTCAGCGCGAAGGACTGACGCGGCGCGAATTTGAAGTGGACATCGCCGACGAAGTGATCGAGCAAGTGATCGCGCTGGGCTACAGCCCGCGTTATGGCGCGCGGTATCTCAAACGCCAGATCGAAAAAACGATCACCTATCCGTTAGCGCGGCAGATCAATTCGCTACAAACCGAAACAAGCGGCGGGGCGATTCGGCTTTATGCAAAACAGAATCGAATCTTCGCCACATACTTCCCGCCCAAAACCGCCGAACCCGAATCGGCGGCAGCCACTGGTGAGACGGCATCCCACCAGATCGGGTTTACCGACATCCGCAAAGCGCTGCCCATCCTCGCCGCGCGCATCGAAGCTCTGGAGGAGTTGCACGACATCACTTCGGCGCGCGCGCTGCGCGATTCGATCTTATCCGAGATGAGCGATGTGAATTTTTGGAACGATCAAGGATCGGCGCGGCGCAAGTTGGATGCGTACCAGCGCGCGACCAGCACGGTGGATACGCTGACCGCGTTGCGGGGATCGTTCGAGACCTTGAGCGAACTCTGCGCGAAAGCCGACTCGCCGCTGGACTCCGCGCAACGACCTTACCGATTTTTGTTGAGCGAACTCCCCCGCATTGAATTCACATCGTGGCTCAGCGGTCCGCACGATCAATGCGGGGCGTATATGCAGATTGCGATCAAATCAAAATTGATCGCTGCGCGGCAATGGAGCGGCACGTTGGCGAAAATGTATTTGGCGTGGGCGAAGAAGCGCGGGCTGACGGCGAGCGTGGTCGGCGAAGATCAATCGCCCGATGGGCGGGCGTTGACGATCACGTTGGCGATCAGCGGCTTCGGCGCGTACGGACTCTTGCAAAGCGAAAGCGGCACACACCGTTTGATTCAAGTTGTGAAAGACATGGGCAAAGAGTCTATGCAGCGCGTGGCGGCGAGCGTGACCGTGCTGCCCGAACTACCTGACGATGACGATCTGCCGACTGCGGCGGATTTGGAAGTGAGTGTGAAAGAATTAAACCGCGCGGGCGTGTTGCTAACGCGCATGACCACATCGGTCAGCGTGCGCCACGCCAAAAGCGAAAAGCGACTCACCCTCTCCAGCAATTTGCCGCCCGATGATTTAACGGTTGAAGCCTCACGCATTTTGCGAACGGGACTCTATTTAAAAAACGGTGGCGACGACTCTGCACCCGGCGGACTCGCCCGCACCTACTCACTCACAAAAGACAAAGGCGTGCACGATCATCGCACCGGCAAACGCACGGCGAAGATCAAGCAGGTGTTAGACGGCGAGATTCAGGATTTTCTGGATGAGGCGATGAAGAAGAGGGCGGAGAGGTGATGAGTGATGCTTCACATGATGCGTGATGCTTCGCATGATACGTGATACATGATGCGTATTCCGTATTGCGTATTCCGTGTTGGGTGCATCAATGCGGAAACATGATCGGGACATGAGAAGGGTGAATGCAGATTAGAGAAGACGACCCGTTCAACACTTTACGATTAGAAACACGCGAGATAAAATTTCGTAGAGACGTTCCGGCGGAACGTCTCTGCCCAACCAACATCAAAATTCTTATGAACAAAAAAGAAATCACCCAAGCCCTCAACGAAGAACGCGCCAAATTTTTAAAAACCATCGAAGGACTCTCCGACGAGCAGATGATCAAAAAGGGAGTCGTTGACGAGTGGAGCATCAAAGATATTTTGGCGCACATTGCTACGTGGGAATCTGAGATGGTGACGTTCATCGCGCAAATGAAGCAGGGCAAGAAACCGCGCACCAATTTGATGAGCGGCAAAGTGGAAGAATTAAACGCGGAGTTTTATAAGAGCAACAAAAATCGCCCGTTGGATCGCATCCTTGCCGATTTTCACGGAGTGCGTAAGCAGACGATCAAACAAGTGGAGTCGTTGAGCGAGAAAGAGTTAACCGATCCCAAACATTCGCCGCACACCAAAGGCAACGCGCTGTGGGAGATTATCGAGGGGGATAGCTTTGGGCATGAGGCGAAACATCGGGAGCAGATTGGGAAGTGGAGGAAGAAGAAAGTAAACAGTGGGTAGTGAACAGTAATCAGTAAGAGCAAATTTCAAAAAAACGCCGATCACTCTTGATCGGCGTTTTTCTCTTCACCAGATCCGTCCGAATCTTCTGGCGGCACAATTTTTTCAAGGTGTTGAATCAGGTCAGGCAAATCGTGAATGACCGTCTCCCATACTATGTCCTCGTCCACATTCATATACTCGTGAACAACCTTGTGGCGCATCCCTACAATAATTGCCCAAGGAATTTCCGAATGATCGCCACGAAATTTTAGAGAAGTAAGCCGCGCCGCTTCGCCAATGACCTGAACCAGATGTGCCAACGCCACCCGCAGAACTTCGTCGTTGTCATATACCGTGCGGTCCTTGCCTTCGGCGAATTGCATCGCCTTGCGCGCCGTATCCAACATTTGACCTGCGTATAACAAATCATCCGACGGCATACATAACCTCAGATGACGCAAGAACTCGTTGGCGAATACGGTGATTAACAAACTTGATCGTCACCAAATCCACATTGCGATTAGCTAGCAAACGCGACAACTCTTCTTGCATTCGCCCTAAGCCAATGAAGCCCGGGATGTGTCCCGATTCAAATTCAACCAACACATCTATATCGCTATCAGGTCTAAAGTCACTACGCAAAACCGAACCGAACAGAGATAGTTTGCGAATATGATTGCGCTTGCAAAAATCAGCAACTTTGTCTTTAGGGATTTCAAGTTTGGGTGAAATAAGTTGAGCCATTGTTCCAACTCCGCGACATACAAGATTATAACGCGATGCTGATCAATTTCCTTTATTTCCCTTATCTCCCTCATTTCCTTTTTTTACCATCCACACTAATTTCGCCCCATCTCTAAACCCCAACTCACGCAACGGCTCTTCCGCTTCGCCCACAGGGTGGTCGAGGCGAATCGTCCACGCCCGATCTCGCAAGCGGCGAATGGCGGCGATGAGCATCATGCGCTCTAACCGTGAACGATAGTCGGGATACAAAATCATGACAATCTCTTCGTAAGAGTGAAAACCCGCGTTCACGGTGAACAAACCCACCAATGTATTGGTGGCTGTCTCAATTGCCCACCACGTTTCTTCGCGTTGACCCGATAAAAAATTGGAGAGCCAACGCCACCACGATGTCTGCCAGTCGCGCTCTTGCAACGGGCGCACCCAACTTAAACCTTCGGGACGAAACCGCCGCGCGAATTCGTAGGAGATTTGCCACTTGTCATGCGGCGCGTGACGCAATTCGATCCCTTCAACATTAATCGGCTGCGGGATCGTTCCACTGGTGCGCTCCCACAATGTATGCGTGGCAGTGGTTTTAAATCCAAGCGTTTCATAAATGCGCTGCGCCGATTCATTTTCACGATTCACTTGCAAGTTAATTTGCCGCGCGCCTTTCTTGGTGGCGAGTTCAACCGCCGCTTCGGTCAACGCTCGCGCAATGCCGCGCCGCCGATAATCGGGGTGAACGGCGACGTTGGCGATCAACCAAGTGGCGGCGTCCCCTTCAGAGGCTTGGGTGTTGATGTTGCCGATCACTTTGCCATCTTCGATCCACACAAAACCCAACTGCCAAGCATTCGGCATCGAACCCACAACCCACAAAAACGGTCCCGAACGGGCAAGCCACTCCATCTCATGCACCGCGCCCCGCCCCTGCGCGTCGAGCCCCGACCCAAAACATATATTCATCAACGACGCCGCGCCACTGAGATCACGCCGCAGATCGAGCGGGCGCAAACCTTGATCGGGAGCGCGGGAGAAAAGAGCTGTAGTCATTGGGCAGTTAGGTGGTTAGGTGGTTAGGTGGTTAGGTGGTTGGATGGTTAGGTGGTTAGGTGGTTAGGTGGTTGGATGGTTAGGTAGTTTGAAGTTTGAAATTTGGGATTTTGGGTTTTTGGGATTTGGGATTTTGTTCATTGTTTCATTGTTCATTGTTCATTCTTCATTCTTCATTCTTCATTTGCCTTTTGTTAGTTTATAAACCGCCCCGCCATGATCCACTAAATACAACTCGCCATTAACATCTTCACCAAATGAACTGATTCTAAATCGCGTTCGCAAAAATAGATCATTCTGCCACTTGCCTTGCGTTTGCTTCAACGTCCACACAAAACCGGTGCAGTAATCACCATAAAAATATAAACCGCTCAATTCGGGAATCTCTTTGCCACGATACACATAGCCGCCCGTCACCGAACAGCCGCCGCTCGCGCCGTGATCATATTCGGCAATCGGCGCGAGGAGTGTGTCGCCCGTCGCCGCGTTCTTATAAACGTGATTGCCTTCCATGATGTTCCAGCCGAAATTTAAAATCGCTTTCGGCATCGGCGCTTTTACGTAATCAATTTCCTCCCACACATTCTGCCCCACGTCGCCGATGTAAAGATCGCCGGTCGCGCGATCAAACGAATAACGCCAAGGGTTGCGCAATCCCTTCGCCCAAATTTCCGGTTTAGGATTCGGCGCATCCACGTTCAAGCGCAACATCTTGCCCAACAACGAAGCGTTACTTTGAGCATTGCCGCGCGTATCGCCCTGCCCGCCGCCGTCGCCCAAGCCGATATACAGCAAACCATCAGGATCAAACACCAAGTGACCGCCGTTATGATTCGAGGCGGGCTGCGCGATCTGCAAAATGATCTCACCCGAGTTCGGGTCAGCGCGATTAACATCACTGCTCACTTTGTAACGCGCAATCGCCGTGTCGCCTTTGAGATCGCTGTAATGCACGAAAAAAAATTTATTCTCTTTGAACTTGGGATGAAACGCTAACCCTAATAACCCGCGCTCATTCGCCGACGAGTTGACGATAGATTGAATGTCGAGGAACGGAGTCGGCAGCACCTTGTTGTCGGCGATGATCTTGATCACCCCCGGCTGCTCCAACACAAAGAGTCGCGCATCACCAGCATGAGTCAGCAAAGTGGGTCTGGTGAAACCGCTTGCCACCGGGAGAAATGAATATGAGATGGGGGATAGGCTAGGTGTCGCCGCCTTTGCCGTGGGAGCAGGAGAGGTCGGGGTAGCGAGTTCGGGTGTGGGAACCGGAGTCGGCAACACCGGAGTCGGAGTGGGTGAAGTGAGGAGTCCGCAGCCCACGAGGAGAATCGGAATCAAAAACAAGAGTCGTCGCATGAGCAAATTGTATCTCATAAAAAGACCCGAAGGTTTGCGAAACCCTTCGGGTCTGAGTGTTACGTCAAGTAATCACGAAGCTGTCTGCTTCGTCGCGGATGCCGCAGCCGCCGCAATGCCTTGCCTTCGATCTGGCGGATGCGCTCGCGTGTCAGTCCAAATTTTTGTCCGACTTCTTCCAGCGTGTAAGCGCGACCATTTAACAAACCAAAACGCAAACGCAAAATGCGCGCCTCACGCGGCGGCAGAGTTGACAACACGCGCTCCATCGTTTCGTGTAGCATATTCTCGCTAGCGGTTTGCGAAGGCGAGAGCGCGTTTTCATCTTCGACGAAGGAGATCATCTCTTCATCTTCTTCTTCGCCCACGGGTTGTTCAAGCGACATCGGATGCCACGAGACCTTTAACATCCATTCCACTTTGCGCGTTTCAACTTTTAACTTTGAGCCAATTTCTTCGGGAGTCGGCTTGCGACCCAAATCTTGTTCCAACTCGCGCACGGCTTTGTAGAGTCGGCGGATACGATCCGTCATGTGAACAGGAACGCGGATCGTCCGACCTTGATCGGCAATGGCGCGGGTGATCGTCTGGCGAATCCACCACGTGGCGTAGGTGCTGAAGCGAAAGCCGAGACGATAATTGTATTTCTCTACGGCTTTCATCAAAC
>JACRLA010000298.1 GCA_016215145.1 Chloroflexota bacterium | reverse complement strand
TTATTCATCGCCGGTTTTGTGGCGATGATCATGATCCTACTCTACTTCTCGACCTTCATCACCAAACTGACACAACAAAACCGCCAAGCCGCGCAGCAGCTCGGCTTGCTGGAATGGAAACTGCATGAACTTGAAAAACGACTCGCCGAACCAAGACTTCCGAAGTCTTAAAGTCTTGAGCGCGATCTTCATCGCCGCGCTCCTCACCCGCCTGTTTTGGATCGTCGTCCTCACCCCAAACTATCAACTCGACGGTGGTGGTGATGGACCTCTTTACATGCTGTTAGCGAAAACGTTAGTGGAAAAAGGTTGGCAATATCTTGACACGTATATGGGCACGGTGGCTACAGCGCCGGTCTACACCCTTTATCTCGCCTTCTTCCATTTTTTCTTTCCTCCCGAATCTGTTTTAACCGCCGCCCGCGCCGGGCAAGCGATCATTGACGCACTGAGTACTATTGCCATCTTCGATCTAACGCAGCGCATCTTCAACCGGCGCACGGCGTGGATCGCCGCAATCGTTTATGCCTTGGATCCGCGCTTCGTCGTTCAGAGCGGCGAGATCTACACCGAAGCGTTGTTCACCTCTCTCTTTTTGATCAGTATCTGGTTGTTTGTCATCGCCCACCCTCTGCCCGACCCGCGCCAGCGAAGCATTTTAAAATATCTGATCGCCGCAGCGTCGTGGTTGATCGCCGCCTTCACGCGCGCCATCGTGCTGCCACTGGCGGCGTTGTTCGGGTTAATGACTCTGCTGCCGCGCCCCAGCAAACGGCAATTGATCGCGCTCGGCATCGCTGCCGTCGTCGGCGTCACCGTGTTGGTCGTGCGTTCCATTCAACTCTACAATACGTTTGGACGTTACGTGATCATCACCAGCGGCTTCGAGGGACATTTTTGGATGGGCAGTCGCGGCGACGGGCAGTGGCATGGCATACCCGAATTTGAAAAAGAGCGACAAGACTTGCAGCGACGTTACGGCGGGCGCGACGCTTACATTGAAGACGCACTCAACACCATCGCCGCCGATCCACCCGCCTACGCGCGTTTGCTTTTTGTCAAAATGACGAGCGCGTATTTGCAACCACAAGGCACGGTGAGCTTCGGCAACGAAGGCGAGAGTCTAAAAGATTTGGCGCTGCAAGTATTAAATAAAAAAATGAGTCTTAACGATCTCATTCAATCTTCCGGGTTCTTTCCAAAATTGATCATTTATATTTTTCATTACATTGGATTGATCGGCGGACTCATCGGCATCATCCTCATGCGCCGCGACTGGCTCAAGGTGCTGCCGTTGACTCTCCCCATCGCTTACTTCACCCTCTTCTACACATTGCTCACCATCATCCCGCGTTACCTTCTGCCGATCATGCCGCTCTACATGATCTTTGCGGCATACACAGTCGAGAAACTCTACACTCACCTGAGGCGGGCGTATTCCGTATAGCATATTCCGTCTCGTCACGGTTTACGCAATACGCACTACGCAATACGATGGTTGTTGCTCACGTCTTCAAAGCCACCGGTCTCTCCGGCTCAGAGTCACATCTTCTGTCGCTCGCGCGCGGCTTGCGTGATGAGGGAATCGAATCGCACTTGATCATCCTGATCGATCCGACTCGACTGCCCGACACATTGATCCGCGCCGCGCAGACTCAGGGGACGCCGACTCATTTAGTGCAACTGAATCACGATCTCGATCTTTTTTCCGTTCCCAAAATCAAAACGATCCTTGATTCCGTTAACGCGCACATCGTCCACACCCACTTGATTCACGGCGATCTGTTCGGCACGCTTGCCGCAGGCAAAAGGGTCGTGGTGCAGAGTCGGCACAACGATGATAGGTTTCGGCACAATGTCATCGTCAAACTATTAACTCGTTATCTCGCCAGCCGCGCCAAAACGATCATCGCCATCTCTGATTCGTTGGCGAACTTTGTGCGCGATGTGGAAGGAGTCACGCCATCCAAGATCACCCGCATCCACTACGGACTCGATCCAAATGAGGTGGTTGCTAAAGCAAAGGCGGGCATGTTACGCGAAGAATTAAAAATCAAAGACTCTCCGCTCATCGGCGCAGTGGGGCGGCTTACTGAACAAAAGGGGTTTGAATACTTGCTTGAAGCTTTGGCGCGTGTGCGAGACAATGTGAAAGAGGCGCATTTGGTGATCGCCGGTGACGGCGAGAGGCGGCACGCGCTGGAATCGAAAGCTCAAAGTTTGAACATCGCCGACGCGGTTCATTTCTTGGGCTGGCGTAACGATATCCCTTCGATCATGATCGATCTCGACGCGCTCATCGTGCCATCGTTGTGGGAAGGATTTGGCTTAGTGACTCTCGAAGCAATGGCGTTGAGCAAACCGATTGTCGCCAGCAGAGTCAGCGCGCTGCCCGAAATTATTTCGCATAACGAAACCGGGCTGCTCGTCCCGCCCGCCGACTCTGCCGCGCTCGCCGATTCGATCTTGAACCTGTTGCGCGATCCCGCAAAAGCAAAAACAATGGGGCAGCGTGGTCGGGCGCGATTGGAAAAAGAATTTACGATTCAACGCATGGCGCAACGTCACGCCGTTGTGTATAAAGAAGCGGCATCGCGTGTGCCGGAGTTTAGAGCTTGAGTATCTACTCAGGCGTCATTGCGAGGAGCGTTCTCCGCGACGAAGCAATCTCTAAGCGCGACCGAGATTGCTTCGCAAAGTGCGCTCGCAATGACGAAGGGGCGCGAAATAGTTAAGTGGTCGAATAGTCATTCGCCATTTGCCATCTGCCATTCGCTATCAGCCATTTGCCATGTGTGGAATTTGCGGCGTCATTCACTTCGATAACTCTCCTGTAGCCAAACACGATCTGGAACGCATGGTGAAAGCAATTCACCATCGCGGACCCGACGATGCTGGTGTGTGGGTGGATGGCAATGTGGGTTTGGGCAACACGCGCTTGGCGATCATTGATCTAAGCCAAGCAGGACATCAACCACTCTCCAACGAAGCGGGCGATGTGTGGATCGCCTTCAACGGCGAGATTTACAATTTTAATAATCTGCGCGACGAAGTCGTGCGCCCGATGCACCGCTTTCGATCTCACACCGACACCGAAACTATTGTGCATCTGTTTGAAGATCAGGGCATTGGTTGTTTGGAATTGCTGCGCGGGATGTTTGCGTTAGCGATCTGGGATGGGAGCAAACGCGAGCTGTGGTTGGCGCGGGATCGACTCGGCAAGAAGCCGTTGTATTACTACCAAGACTCAAAGCGTTTTGTTTTCGGTTCGGAGATCAAAACGATTCTGGAATATCTTGGTGTGCGGCGCGAATTAAACCGCGATGTGATTCCGTTGTATCTTGCCTACGGCTATGTGCCTGCGCCCGAAACGATCTTCAAGGGAATCAAGATGCTGCGGGCGGGGTGTTGGTTAAAAGTGAAAGAGGGAGTCGTTGAAGAAAAAGAATATTGGTCACCGCCTGTTGTAGGGGCGCATTGCCATGCGCCCCTACGCTCGAAACAAGATGCGCCCCTACGCACGGAACAAGAGTGGATCAATGCGTTACTCGATCAACTGCGCGAAGCGGTGCGCCTGCGATTGATCAGCGATGTGCCGCTCGGCGCATTTCTTTCGGGCGGACTCGATTCAAGCGCGGTGGTGGCGTTGATGGCAGAAGAGTCGGCGACACCGGTGAAAACATTTGCTATCGGATTCAGCGGTGAGCCGTCTTACGATGAAACCTCTCACGCGCGCGTGGTAGCAAATTATTTAAAAACAGAGCATCACGAATTTATCGTCGAGCCGGATG
>JACRLA010000255.1 GCA_016215145.1 Chloroflexota bacterium | reverse complement strand
CGGGGAAGCGAACGACGATGTCTGCCATTTCGGCGATCTTGCCGCCTTTGTCGCCGACCAAGCCGATGACTTTTTCTGCGCCGATCTCGCGCGCGACTTTGACCGAGTCAACGAGATTAGGTGAGTTGCCAGATGTGGAGATGACGATGAGGTAATCGCCTTTACGCATGAAGTTGCGGAGCGGTTGCGAGAACGACCAATCGAAGGTGTTGTCATTGCCCCAGGCGCTGATGAGCGGCACATTATCGGTGAGGGCCCACGCTCGGAAACGACGTTTGCCTTCGGCGATGGTCAGTTTGTTGAAGTCGTTCATCATGTGCGAGGCGGTTGCCGCGCTGCCGCCGTTACCGATGATGAAAATAATTTTGTCGTCGCGCCAAGCTTGCATCATCGCTTCTGCAACCTTCATCAAGTCGTCGCGTGAAAGTGCCGCGACTGATTTAGAAAGTTCGGTTAAGTAGTTGTCAATGAAGTCCATTCTGTAAATTACGAATTAGGAATTAGGAATTATGAATAAGGCAAACCACGAAGAATTAAAGAACACGAAGGCTCATCTATAAAAACTTCGCGTTCTTTGCGCCTTTGCGGTTTTCTTTTATTCATCCTTCATCCTTCATAATTCATCCTTCTGTCAGTCTTTCCCATCGTCTCCGCAGAATCACCAAGAGCGTTTGAATACTGATCTGCAGGTCTAACCAAATTGTCCAGTTACGCACGTAGAAGATCGCCGCGCGCATTTCTTCTTCAAGTGAAGAGACCGGTACCACCGCCCAAGGTCCGCTCACGCCGGGTTTCACTGTGACAATCGTCGAGAGCCAACGTTGATAGTCGCCGCGTTTGTCTTCGGGGATGGGGCGAGGTCCGATCAGGCTCATTTGCCCGGTGGGAATTGAGAACAATAAGGGCAGGTGATCGAGCGCGGTGTCGCGCAAGAAACGGCTCAAGGGTTTGCCGTCTTCTACCCTAAAGAGTGTGCTGCTAAATGTTTTTCCGCTTTGCCCAAGCACGGTGCGTGTATAAAGGATCGATCCTTTGTTAACTATTCGCAACCACAAAGCGACTAACAGCATGATCGGCAAGGTTAAGATCAATGTGATTAAGCCAATGCCGTAATCAATACCGATTTTCAACAAGAGATCGAAACCTGTCAAGCGGGCGTGATCGATTACCATGAGCGGCACAAAATTACGATGGGCGACTCTTGGAGTGGTGGCAAGCAGATCGTAGTAACCGGGTGAGACTCGAATCTTCAGCGTCTCGGCAAAAGCATAACGCTCCAAAATTTCTTGGAAAGTTTCCCAAGCGACGGCTCCCGGCACGACCACCACTTCGGCGACGCGGTGTTCTTGGGCAATGGTCGCCAGCGCACCGGGGTGACCCAACACGGTCAGCCCGTCTTGCACCGGAGTCCCCGCAGGCAAGAAGTCGTCGAGGAAGCCGACCACTCGCACACCCGAGTCGGCAACACTTTTAAATTGGCGGGCGATGGTGCGCCCTTGTTCATCCGCGCCGATGATGACCGCGCGCGTGATCAGATGCCCTTGTCCTCGAAAGAAGCGCACGACTCGTCTCATTGAAAAACGCGCCAACGCTGCCATGAACACGGTGCCTGCCCAACCGCCGAGTAACCAGATCGGTTCGAAATCGAGACGACGCACGACGGCGTTGATGACGACGAGGGCGATGATGGCATAGGTGCAGCCTGTGGCTACGGTTGCATATTCTTGCGAATCTTCGAGAACGGTTTCGAGATCGTAGAGTCGCAGCGCGGCGAAGAGGATGGGGTAGGCGATGAGCCCATATTGAATCGCGTTGAGGTAACGCATGAGATCAACGCTGGGGAGGAGATAAGCGGCGAGGAGCAAACCGGCGGCAGCCCCGACGGTGTCGGCGATTACCAATGCGGTGAAGAGAAGATATTGTCCGCGTCGGCTCATTTGTTGTTCCCCGTTAATCGCAAACCGGCATTGAGCAGCACGCGCGCCCCGCCGTTATCAAAAGCATAATCCATTCGCCGCAGCCCTTCTTCTTCCATCGCTTGCGTCACCGCGTGTTGTCGTCCGTCTTCGCAATAGATCATCATAAAGCCGCCACCGCCCGCGCCCGCAAGTTTGCCGCCCATCGCGCCAGCGTTGCGCGCTTTAGTGTAGAGCATGTCCACGCGCTCGTTGCTCACGCCCGCCGCAAATTTTTTCTTGAGTTCCCAACCTTCGTGTAACAGGCGTCCAAATTTTTCTACGTCGCCCGCTTCTAAACATTCACGCATCGGGTTCACCATCGCCCGCACGGCGTGAAGTGAATCGAGTACGATGGGTTTGTGCGTTTTGGTGTTCTCGGTTTGTTGCGCCAAAATTTTTGTCGAGTCGCGCGCTTGCCCGGTGAAGAACAACAACAAGCGGCTTTGCAATTTGCTCACTGTGTCCACCGAAACTTTAAGCGGCTCGGCTTTGTTGCCGTCGGCGCGAAATTCAAAATAATTGAGTCCACCAAACGCCGCGCCAAATTGATCTTGATAACCGATGGGCATTCCTAATTTTTCGATTTCGATTCGCGCCGCCATCTCCGCTAAATCCATTTTACTGAGGGAGACTCCACACGCCGCGCTAACCGCCTTGATCGAGGCGACTGTCACCGTCGAGGACGACCCGAGCCCGGTGCCTGGGGGTACCTCGGAAGCGAGAAACATGGACGCGCCGCTTTCGATTCCAAATTCGTGTAGGATGGCTTTGGGTAGATTCAGATCGCCTTCCCAAAATAAAACTTCGCCGCCGGTGTGACGGAAGAAGGTGCGATAGTCGGACGAAAGAATTTGCAGATCGTTGCGGGCGTGCACGCTCAACACAACGTAAACATATTTATCTATGCTGGTGCTGACAACCGCGCCGCCATGTTCCATAAAATAAGCGGGCAGGTCGGTGCCGCCACCGGCGAAGGAGATGCGAACAGGAGCTCGGGCGATTAACATAATGCGGAATGCGGAATGCGGAATGCGGAATCAAACATCATCTATTCTTCTTGGCGGTCTTAATAGAGGCGACAAAAATCGCAATCAATTCGTTGGTTTCTTTTTGTAAATCAGATAAACGTTTTGCGGGAACAATTTTAGCCTCAACGAGGAGTTCTAACCAATAATCTGTTTCGTCAAGTTCCTGTAACCCGCCTTCCATTTTGCTAATGAAATCTGGCGTAGACTTGCCGCGATCTGCTTCGCGATAATGTGCGCCGACGGAAGTGCCGCTTCGGAAAAGCTGCTTGCCGATTATCTGGGCTTCAGTTGTTTTTGGTAAAGCCGAGTATACACGGATAATACGTAGAGCAAATTCTTCCGCATTCATCATTTTCTCACCGTCCCCACCTTCTGCATATACTCCCTCGCTTCGCTCGCATAATTTCTAAAATCTTTTTGTGTCGTTGCCCAAGCAATATATTCTTGGCAATTATTTTCAATGTTCCCCTGTGGTTCCCAGCCTAACGCTTTCAACTTACTCACATCCGAGAAGATGTGGCGCGTGTCGCCGAAGCGATATTCTTGTGTGATGAATGGTTCAAAATTTTTGCCCGCCGCTTTGATCATCACTCGCGCAAATTCTTCAACCGTCACGCCTTTGCCGCCACCGACGTTGAAGGCTTGATAGTTCGCCCGATCATCTTCTAGTGCTAACACATTTGCTTTTGCTACATCGCCTACATACACAAAATCTCGAATCTGTTGACCATCTTCGTAAACCGTCGGGCGTTGGTCGGCGAGCGTTTGCATGGCAAAGATTCTCAACGCACCCGAATAGGCATTGCGGAACGATTGACGTGCGCCTTGCACAATCGAGTAGCGCATCCCCACAGTCGGGATGTCGTAGCGTCGCCCCAAATTAATCGCCAACATCTCTTCGGTGTATTTGCTCATGCCATACGCATTCGCCGGGTTCACCCACGCCGTTTCGTCGGTGAGTTCATATTGGATCGCGCCGCCACAGTTGGGACATTTCACTTCCCAATCTTTTGATTTCAATTGTGATTCGGGACGTTGACCGGGGAAAATGACTCTGCACTTGGAGCAGGTGTATTTGCCTTCACCATAAGAGGCTTGCGAGGAGGCGGCAACGATTTTTTTGATCGGCAATTTTTTCTCGACGATGATCTCATACATCAATGCCGTGCCGACGCAGTTGACGTGAAAAAATTTGGCGAAGTCGGGCAGATAGTCCTGATACGCCGCAAGGTGGATGACGGCATCCACGGAGTCGAGGGCGGCTTCCCACGCGGATCGCTCGCGCACGTCGCCGATCATTTTTTCAACGTGAGTCGGCAAATAATCGGGCCACTGATTGGCAATGTGAACGGGCGGCGTGAGGTTGTCCATCACGCGTACGTCGTAGCCTTTAGAAATTAAAACATCAATGGTGTGCGAGCCGATGAAGCCCGCGCCGCCGGTAACTAAAACTTTCATGTGAGGCCTTTCCAAAAAACTTTGAACGCTGATGTCGCTGATCAACGCTGAGTCTCGCTGAAGTTTAAAAATGATCAGCGAAGTTCTGCGCGCTTCAGCGTATTCAGCGTGCCAGATTTTTATCCTGTGAAAACGCGGGCTGATTCTACCATCTCATACTTCACAACGAACTTTACACATTAGCGATAGACCTGTATGATTCGCGCACTGTGAGATCATTATGACAACTTACGAACCTGCAAAAATTACCATCATCGAAGGTCCGCCGCCATTATTTGATTCATCCGCCGAGCCGTGGGTGAATGCCATCGGTGAAGGGCCTATTATCAAACGCACGGCGCGTTGTGTGTTACGCACTTTTGACGGGTTAGCATTATTAGAACGATGCCGCAATGCGTGGAGCGAAGGACGCGAGACTTTATTGGAATATCGCGCGATGGATGGTTTGCGGCAAGACGCGGTGATCGTCGCGGCGCGAGCGGATAAAGTTCCGGATGGAGATATTTTGTTGTTGTGGGTGAAACTGGATGACGAAGTGGAAATGGCAATTGACGACAGTGACGCCGACGCGGATGACAACGAACAATGAAACAATGAAGAATGAACAATGAACAATGAAGAATGAACAATGAGACAATGAACAATGATGAATGATGAAATGCGCGGAGACCCCGCGCGTTTTTGATCTATGACTATTCTCACCCTCCTTCATACTAACGATATGCACGGTCACTTTGATCAGATGCCGCGTTTGGCGACTCTAATTGGGCGCGAACGATCACGCGCGCGCGCGGAAGGTCGGCATGTGCTATTGCTCGATGCGGGCGACTCATCGGAGCGATCTGTGTGGGAGAGCAGCATCACCAAAGGTCGCGCCAATTTTTTTATGCTCGAGGCGATGGGGTATGACGCTTCCACTATTGGCAATGGCGAGACGTTTCAATGGGCGCTGGGCGCGTTGGCGAAACTTGTAGAGTCGGTTCACTTTCCGGTTCTCGCCGCGAATCTGTTTGCGCTGGATTCGAATCAGCCGCCCGTTGCGAATTTAAAATCCCACGTCATTTTTGAAATCGAAAAGTTAAAGATAGCGGTTGTCGGCGTCACCGTAGATGAGCCATCGGCATATTCTCGATTCGGGTATCGCAGTGAGTTTGCCGCCGACGTCCTCCACGATCTCATCCCGCGTTTGCGAGAGGCGCAGGCGATCATCTTACTGTCGCATCTCGGATTCGGTTATCAGACCGACGAAGAATATGAACAACGTCACCCGAAAGATTCACCACGCGCGCGAATTTTGGGAGATCGACAAATTGCTAAAGCGGTGCCGGGTATTGACGTGATCGTCGGCGGACATTCGCATACGCTGTTGACCGAGATGCGTTGTGTGGGTGACACGGTGATCGTGCAGGCGGGCGACTACGGAAAATTTTTGGGGCGACTCGATTTAGAAATTGATTCGGATCGCGCGCGGG
>JACRLA010000254.1 GCA_016215145.1 Chloroflexota bacterium | reverse complement strand
GCAATGACGGCTCGCCGTGAGGTGTTACACAGATCCCAAACCGTCATTGCGAGCGCACTTCGCGAAGCAATCTCAGACTCCGTCAACACGAGATTGCTTCGTCGCAAAGAACGCTCCTCGCAATGACGGCTCGCCGTGAGGTGTTACACAGATCCCAAACCGTCATTGCGAGCGCACTTCGCGAAGCAATCTCAGACTTTGCCGACACGAGATTGCTTCGCAGCCATGACGTGATGGCGCATTGTTTAATACCACTCCGCATGAAACGACCCCTCTTTATCAATCCGTCGAAACGTGTGCGCCCCAAAGTAATCACGTTGGGCTTGAGTTAAGTTGGCAGGCAAGTCCGCCGTGCGATAAGCGTCGTAATAACTCAGTGCGCTTGAAAAGGCTAAACACGGAATTCCCAAGCTAACCGCCGCTTGAATTACATAACGTAATGCCGCTTGCCGTTTGGTCACTTCATTTTTAAATTCATCATCCAACAACAAGTTGGACAGATCGGGTTGGCGCGTATAGGCTTCGCGGATGCGATTTAAAAACTGGGCGCGGATGATGCAGCCGCCGCGCCAGATAGTGGCGATCTCGCCATACTTTAAGTTGTAGCCGTACTCATTACTCGCCATTCTCAACAACGCCATTCCCTGTGCGTAAGAACAAATCTTCGCCATGTACAGCGCGTCGCGCACGGCATTGATCAGTTTTTGTTTATCGCCGCTAAACTTTGTCTCGGGTCCCGATAAAACTTTACTTGCCTTCACGCGCTCACCTTTAATTGACGAGATGATGCGCGACTCGACGGCGGCGTTGATCGTCGGGATCGGCACGCCGATGTCAAAAGCATTCTGGCTCGTCCACTTGCCTGTGCCTTTCTGCTGTGCCTCATCCAAAATTAAATCCACAAGCGGTTTGCCGGTCTCGTCGTCTATCTTCGTAAAAATGTCGGCGGTGATCTCGATCAGATACGATTGCAGTTCGCCCTTGTTCCACTCGGCAAAAATGTCGTGCAGTTCCTTCGCCGAAAGATTCAAAGCGCGACGCAGCACATCGTAGGCTTCGGCGATGAGTTGCATGTCACCGTATTCGATTCCGTTGTGGATCGTTTTGACGTAATGCCCCGCGCCGCGTGGTCCGATATACGTCACGCACGGTTCACCGTCCACCTTCGCCGACATCGCCGTGAAAATATCTTTGACCAACGTATACGCTTCGGGCTGACCGCCGGGCATGATGCTCGGTCCTTTCAGCGCACCCTCTTCGCCGCCAGAGACTCCGGTACCGATGAAAATTAAACCCTTCGCTTCCAACTCTTTCGATCTGCGCTCGGTATCTTGGAAATACGAATTGCCGCCGTCAATGATCAGATCGCCTTGATCGAGCAAAGGGATCAACCCGTCAATCACGCCATCCACCGGCGCGCCTGCTTTGACCATCACCATAATTTTGCGGGGTCGTTCCAGCGCGGCGACAAAATCTGCTAAGCTCTCGCACCCGATCAATTTTTTTCCGGGATGCGCCGCCACAAAATCGCGCATGGTTTGTGCCGTGCGGTTATGCACGGCAACGGTGTGACCGTTGCGCTCCATATTCAAAACTAAATTCTGCCCCATCACTGCCAACCCCGTGAGTCCGATGTTTGCTTTGGTCATTTTTTCTCCTTAAGGTGACAGTCACTTTAAAAGTGACTGTCACCTGTTAGTCTACACTCGCCTTCAACGCGAGAAATTTTCCTTGAGGATGAATCGTATACGCCCCGCACGACGCGGGGACGATTAACGTTTCTAAACACCGAAGCGCCTGTGACCAGCCATCGCCTTCCACTTGCGTCGCGCCTTCGCGGATTGTCAGCGCATGAAATGATTCGCCGCGCGTGTTAAGTGAGATTGATTTTGATTCGCCGCCGATTAGATCAAGCGAAAAGTATTCACACCTCACCAGACTCTCCACTTCACCATCTTCCATCTGCGGCTGCCGACTCGCTTGCCCTGCCGCCGACGCATCGGCAACCGCCAGCGACTTCTCGATGTGCAGCACGCGCCCATTTGTCTGCGGGCGATTCCAATCGAAGACGCGATAGGTGAGATCGGATGTTTGTTGAATCTCGTAAAGAAAAAGTCCGGGGCCCAAAGCGTGAATCGTTCCGGCGCGAATGAAGATCGTATCGCCATTATGCACGTCAACATATTGCGCGTGGTCGAGAATCGTCCCGTCCCGAATCGCTTGCCTTAGCGATTCATTGGATGTGTTCGCTTTCAAACCGGAGATCAATTGCGCGTTTGGTTCTGCTTCTAAGATGTGCCAGGCTTCGGTCTTGCCAAAATAATTTTTGCCCTCTAGTTGTTGGGCTTGCTCGTCGTTGGGATGAACTTGAAGCGAGAGCCAATCGGCGGGGTCGAGCAGTTTGATCAACAACGGAAAACGTTCCCCCGCGCGATCCAGAGTCCGCGCCCCAAGCAGATGAACGGCGTGGGACGCCGCCAACTGCTTCAATGCGAGTCCGGCGTGATCGCCGCTCGTGATCACATTATCTTCATGCACAATCCACGCTTCGCCGATTTTTTTATCATCGTGCTTAAAGCGTGTGCCGCCCCAGACTCGCTCGTGATAGTGGGGTGTAAGTTGAAAAGGGTGAAGAGCCATTATGTTCATAAGTATAATGCGTGGTAACTATTTTAGGAGGCACTATGCGTTCAAAAATTTTTCGAGGGCTCTCGGTGGTGTTGGGCGTTGTTATTGTAGCGTATGTCATCGGCGTTGTGATCGCCAAACCCGCCGAGCCGCGCCCGTTCTTCACGCAGTATCAAAAACGTCCGCTGGTGATCGCCCATCAAGGCGGCGACGGCATCCGCCCGAGTGAGACGATGATGGCTTACGAAAATGCCGCCGCGCTGAAAGTGGATGTGTTAGAGATGGACATTCACGCCACGAGCGATGGCGTGATTGTGTTGATGCACGATGCCAAAGTGGATCGAACTACGGACGGAACGGGCGAGATCAAAAAAATGGCTGTGGCGCAGATCAAAGAATTGGATGCCGCCTACTGGTGGTCGCCGGGTGTGGATACCAAGCGCAACCAGCCGGGACCGTATCCGTATCGCGGGCAGGGGGCAAAGGTGTTGACGCTGAAAGAAATGTTTGAAAAATTTCCGACGTATCGCCTGAACATCGAGATCAAACAGGTCGAGCCGTCAATCGCTTCGGCGTTTTGCAATTTGATCCGCGATCACACTATGGGCGATAAAGTTTTGGTGGCGTCGTTTCATCAGCAAGCAATGGACGAATTTCGCCGCGCCTGCCCTGATGTAGCAACGTCGGCGACGCAAAACGAGACGACGATCTATTTTGCGATCAATACGTTGTTCCTAACATCGGCTTACACCCCGCCGACTCAATCGCTGCAAGTGCCGGAATACAGCAGTGGCTTGCAGGTGTTGACGCCAGGTTTTGTGAACGGCGCGCGCAGTCGCAAAATGGAAACGCACGCTTGGACGATTAACAAAGAAGAGGATATGAAGCGGATACTTTCACTCGGAGTTGACGGCATCATTACCGATTACCCCGATGTGCTGTTGAAGTTGCTGGGGCGGTAGCCTTCATCTAACCTTCATTGCGTTCTCACTTGTTTTTGATTTTGCGCTTTTATAGTGAGCAACGTAAAGCAACAACATCCTCCTTTCCCTTCCTTGACATCGCGGGCTTGCTGGTTTGGCAAGCCTGTGGTGTTTAAAATAAAAACGACTCTGGGGTGAGAAGAGTCGCTGAGAATTCTCTTCAACGGATTATTAAACGGATAAACGGATTGGAGCGCGAGTTCGCCCAAATCCGCTTATCCGTTTTGCCCGTAAGGGCATCCGTTGAAGATAAGCAGTTGCTTCAAAACAAAACGACTCTGGGGTGAGCAGAATCGGTTTTCACTCTTCTCTAAATTGTGCTATCTTAATAGTGCACTCCCCTTATTTTTTTATGCCTCGTCTGGAGGGCTTGTTCAATGAACGCTTCCAATCTAACAGACTATAGCTATACTTTTGTCGAAGCACCGTTAGGACATGAGATCCCTGTTGATTCAAAATTGAGAGAAATGCAAAAGAAATTCGGAATTAGTAATGAATCTGTAGTATTGCGTGGTCCGACAGG
>JACRLA010000253.1 GCA_016215145.1 Chloroflexota bacterium | reverse complement strand
AGTAATGATGAAGATCGAAAGAATGGTCATCACCGCCGGGCGGCTGAATCCGGAGAATGCTTCGGTGGGACTCACCAAGCCGGTCAACGCCAGCGCGATCAACGACAGCAGGGCGATGATGTCGGCGCGCAATTTTTCGGTGATGAGCAATCCGGCGGCGATCAGGACGATAGAAAAGACTAAGGCGATTTCTATGTTCATAGTTTTGATTATACAGAATCTTTTATAATGATCGCATGAACCGACCCACCTACACGCTCATTCATTTGGATCACATTCAATTTAATTTAAAGAGGCTGCGCCAGATTGCCGATGTGTCGATCATGGCAGTGGTGAAGGCGAATGGCTATGGACACGGTGCCGCCGCCGTTGCCCGCGCCGCCGCCGATGTCGGGGTCACTTGGTTCGGCGTTGCCTTCGCCGGTGAGGCGGTTGAACTGCGACAGGCGGGCATCACCGCTAACATTTTAGTTCTCGGATATACGCCGTCCGATCTGGCGCGCGAATGTATCGAAAACGATCTCTCGCTTGCCGTTTACGATCTTGATCTGGCGCGGCATTATGCTGAAGTGGCGCAAACGCTCAAGCGGAAGAGTCGGCTTCACCTTAAAGTGGATACAGGCATGAGTCGACTCGGCGTGACGCCCGATCACGCGCCGCAGTTGATCCAATCCATCCGCAAACTTAATGGCGTTGATCTCGAAGGTATCTTCACCCATTACTCCACATCCGACTGCGCCGATAGAAGTTTTGCTTACGAACAACTGGCGCGATTCAATTCTGTTTTGAACACAATTGAAAAGCCGCGTTGGGTTCACAGCGCGAACTCGGCTGCCGCGCTCGTCATGCCCGAAGCGCGATTCGATTTAGTGCGATGTGGCATCACGATCTACGGAATGAATCCATCTGACGATGTTCCCGCGCCGAATGATTTCAAACCTGCGCTTGAATGGAAGTCAACGATCTCACAAGTGAAAACTTTTTCGGCGAATACGGCGGTGAGCTACGGCGGTGAATATGTGACCAAAGGTATTGAGCAGATCGCCGCTATCCCCGTGGGTTACGCCGATGGCTTCCGCCGTTTTCCAAAAAATGTTGCGCGCGTCATCGTCGGCGGTAAGATCGTTCCGGTGGTAGGGCGGGTGTGCATGGATCAGATCATGGCAAACGTCAGCGATCTCAATGTGAAGATGGGCGACGAAGTTGTGTTGATCGGCAAACAAGGTGAGGCGACGATCACGGCGGACGATGTTGCGAATCGGTGGGGGACGATCAACTACGATGTGACAAGTGGCATCATGGCGAGGGTGCCTAGGGTGTATGTGTGATTATCGCGTGATGACAATCGCTCGGCGCCCGTTCATTTCCCATGCTTGACCAAATGAAATGATGTTGACCGATTGTTTTCCGTAAATTGGATCGAGATAAGCGATCAGATCATCATCAATAGATTCAATGACCACTGCGTGCATTACCCATAACGCTTTGATAGGAAATAAATTGATCAGAGCAATTGGGTAAGTTGTTTGATGAGCCAGTATTTCTTTTGCATCGTCCCAACTCACATCGCGCATTTCTTTCGCATTTAATCCATGTTGTTGAGCGCATTTCACGGCTTCTCTGGCGAGAGTGCCTTGCTCGGTTGTTTTACAACACTCACGCAGTTCAGACTCTTCTATC
The DNA here is from genome assembly GCA_016215145.1 of Chloroflexota bacterium. Lineage (GTDB taxonomy): Bacteria > Chloroflexota > Anaerolineae > Anaerolineales > VGOW01 > VGOW01. Next base: position 3,761 of record JACRLA010000253.1, on the reverse strand, counting down.
GAGATGTCGAAATGCGCCATCACCATTCGCAGGCAGGCGACGGTGCAGGAACAACGAGTCTCTTGAGGAAGAAATGTGAGGCTCACAAAGTGGCTTGGGCAACTGCCCGCTTAAATGCGATATTCAGATCATCTTTGCGATCTTTGATCAATTGATCGGCATTGGAGTTTACTTCTTCAACGGCTGTCCAGGCACTGATGTTGCCCAGTTCTTCATCCACAATCACAACGCCCACAATTCCTACAACACCATAGCCGGGTGACGTTAACACCAATGGCACGACCCAAGCAGATCGCAAAGATGAAACAACTCGCCAAGGCATCCCTACACCAATTTGATCGCCAAAGTGATCGGCAGCAAAGTGTGAACCCGTCTTGCGCGCAGAGTCGGCTGTAACTTTCTCGGCAGTGATTATGCTCATATATCACCTCGTTGCTTTAAGTATACTTTCATTCTCTCGCCTCTGCCATTCATCACTTTCTTATTTCCAATCCTTGACTCATCTATCTCCGAGTTATACAATCTCGCCCACAACTTAACGACGACGAGGGAGAGATTCTCTTTTAGAGAACGCCGAAGGTGCAAGATCAACTTTGCAAGAGTTGATCGAAACTCTCAGGCAAAAGAACCTTGCCGCCGATTCCTCTGGAAAGTCATCCCGACACCGATGGGGCAACCCTCACGCAAGTGAGGCGAATCTCTCAGGTCAATGAACAGAGGGACGCAAATTGCTTTGTGCCGTTTGCGTCCCTTTTTGATTCTTTTACAAGTTAAACACCAAGTCACTAAGACTCGAAGCCACAAAGAATTAAAGTCTTTTGCGCCTTTGCGCCTTCGTGCCTTCGTGTTGAATCTAAAAAAAATTAGGAGACCCACCATGAGCAACTATCCAACTGATCTGAAATACACCAAGAACGACGAATGGGTGAAAGTGAACGGTGACGCCGCCACTGCCGGTTTAACCTTTTACGCCCAAGAGCAGCTATCCGATATTGTTTTCGTCGAACTGCCGAGCGTCGGCGCGACGTTGAAGCAGGGCGAAACGTTCGCTTCTGTAGAGTCGGTGAAAGCGGCGAGCGATGTGTATATGCCCATCGGCGGCGAGATCACCGAGATCAACGAATCGTTGAGCGACACACCCGAACTTGTGAACCAAGACCCGTACGGCAAAGCGTGGATGATCAAATTTAAAATTGCCAACGCTTCCGAACTCAGCGGCTTGATGGATGCCGCCGCCTACGAGAAGTATTGCGCGGAAAGAGCGCACTAGGAAAGTAATTGGTAATTAGTAATTATGATGTGATGCCAGATCGTCAATTACTAATTACTAATTACTCTTTACTCATACTATGAGTTACGTCCCTCACACCGACCCTGACCGCGAAGCGATGTTGAAGACCATCGGCGTTAAGAGTGTTGCCGAACTCTTCGCCGACGTGCCTGCCAAGCATCGCTTCCCCGAACTCGATCTACCCGGACCCCTCTCTGAACCCGAAACGTGGCGCGAACTGCACGACCTTGCCGAAGCGAATGCCGATGCGAGTCACTACATCTCGTTCTTGGGCGCGGGCGCGTATCTTCATTTTTCGCCGCCACTCATTAGTCAACTTTTATTGCGCGGCGAATTTCTCACCGCCTACACGCCGTATCAGCCCGAAGCCTCACAAGGCACACTGCAAGTCATCTACGAATATCAATCTATGATCTGCGCCTTGACCGGCATGGATGTAGCAAACGCCAGCCACTACGATGGCGCGACCTCACTCGCCGAAGCGTTGATCATGGCGTTCAATCACTTTAAAGAGAAACGAACAAAAGTGATCGTCTCGCCTGCCGTGCATCCGCACTATCGCGCCGTCGCCCGCACGTATACGCAGGGCATGGGCATCAACATCGTCGGCGACGATCACTTGGATCGATCACTCAAAGATTTGTTGCCCTTACTTGACAACAACACCTCACTCTTCGTCGCCCAATATCCCGACTTCTTCGGCAACATTGAAGACCTCAAAGCCATCGCCCAAAAAGTTCACGAAGCGGGCGCGTTGTTCTGCGTCGTCACCAATCCCGTTGCGTTGGGTTTGCTCACGCCGCCCGCCGCATTCGGCGCGGACATCGTCGTGGGTGAGGGGCAGCCGCTCGGCATTCCGCTTTCATTCGGCGGACCTTATCTTGGATTCTTCGCCACGAAAAAAGAATACGTCCGCAAAATGGCGGGGCGACTCGTCGGCGAGACGGTAGACGCAAACGGAAAAAAAGGTTACGTGCTGACTCTGGCGACGCGCGAGCAACACATCCGCCGCGAGAAAGCCACGTCCAACATCTGCACCAATCAAGGATTGATGGCAGTGGCGGCGACAATTTATCTGGCGACGCTTGGCAAAAATGGATTGAGGCGTGTGGCGGAATTATGTTATCAACGCGCGCACTATGCTGCCGATCAGATCGATCAGATCGACGGGTATGCCGTCAACCGCTCCCAAACTTTTTTCCATGAATTTACCGTCAAGTGTCCGCGTAGCGTCGAAGAGATCAACGCCAAACTGTTTGACGATTGCGGCATCATCGGCGGTTACGATCTTGGCAAAGAGTATCCGCATCTCAAAGATCACATGCTGATCTGCGTCACCGAAATGAACAGCCGCGAAGATATTGAAGAACTGGTGAACGCGCTGGAAGAAATATCTCAATGACAAATGACAAATGATCAATGACAAATTTTTGTCATTTGCCATTTTGCATTTTTCATTCCTATTATGACTGAACCCTTAATCTACGAACTCTCTGCTCCCGGGCGCGTCGGCGTGTCTATGCCTAACGCCGATGTGCCAGCAACAGAATTGCCCAAAGGTCTGGTGCGTGATTCGCTTGACCTGCCCGAAGTGTCGCAGCTCGACGTGATGCGCCACTTCACCCATCTCTCGAATATGAACTTTTCGATTGACGCGAATTTTTATCCGCTCGGATCATGCACCATGAAATACAACCCGCGTCTCAACGAAGAGACGGCGCGCTTCGCCGGTTTTGCTTTTTCACATCCTTTGCAAGATGCCACGACCGTGCAGGGCAACTTGGCGCTGATGTATCAATTGCAAGAATGGTTGAAGGAGATCGGCGGCTTCGCCGCAGTGACGCTGCAACCTGCGGCGGGGGCGCACGGCGAATTCACCGGCGTGCTGATGATGCGCGCTTATCATTTGGATCGCGGCGACATCGCCCGCAGAAAAGTTTTAATTCCCAACTCGGCGCACGGCACAAACCCGGCAACGTGTTCAATGGCCGGCTTGGATGTGGTCGAGCTTCCTTCGGATGATCGCGGCAATGTTGATCTTGAAGCATTACGCAAAGCCTGCGGTCCCGATGTGGTCGGCATTATGATCACCAACCCGAACACGTTGGGTTTGTTTGAAGAACACATTGAGGAAGTGACAAAGTTGGTGCATGACTGCGGCGGCTTGGTGTATGGCGACGGGGCGAACATGAACGCGATGGTGGGCGTGGCGCGTCCGGGCGATTTAGGTTTTGATGTGATGCACTATAACTTGCACAAAACTTTTTCCACACCGCACGGCGGCGGCGGACCCGGCAGTGGTCCCGTGGGTGTCTCAGAAAAATTAAAAGAATTTCTGCCCGCGCCGTTGGTTGACATTGTGGATGAAGGTGATGATGACGAGCCACCGCTTTACGGTTTCGTCACGCCCAAGAAATCTATCGGGCGAGTCAAATCGTTCAACGGTCAATTCGGGATGCACGTCCGCGCT
>JACRLA010000252.1 GCA_016215145.1 Chloroflexota bacterium | reverse complement strand
GTCGCCGCAAGTTGCATAAACTCTCTCGCGTCGGAGTGCGTGGCATTCGCCACACTCCGCACCGTGCGCTCGCCGTAGAGCAAACTGTAATCCATCTGCGGAATCGGGCTTGTATGAATTGCATTGACCGCCAGCGTGCCGCCTTTGCGTAAATGACTCAAGGCAATGGGGACTAACGATCCTACTGGCGCAAAAATGATCGCCCGATCCAAAGGTGACGCCGACTCTTCTGCGCCGCCTGCCCACACCGCGCCCAATGATCGGGCGTGGGCGCGATGATGTTCGCTGCGCGTGAAGACGAATACTTGGCAATTCCAGTATCGCGCAATTTGAATCGCAATGTGCGCGCTCGCCCCGAAACCGAATAAACCAACTCGCTCACCTTTTTTGACATCAGCCTTGATCAACGAGCGATAGCCGATGATGCCGGCACACAACAACGGTGCCGCCGCCTCATCGGTGAACGCTTCTGGAATCCGCACCACTGATGACTCGTGCGCGACCATATACTCTGCATAACCGCCATCCACATCCAAACCGGTGAACCGCGCACCATCGCAAAGATTCTCTTCACCGCGTTGGCAAAAGTCACACACGCCGCACGGGGTGTGCAACCACGGCACGCCAACACGCTCACCGACCTTGCATTGAGTTACATCATCGCCAATTTTCTCAATCACACCTACCACCTGATGCCCAATAGTGATCGGGCTCTTCCTCAACGGTAGATCGCCTTCGACGATGTGCAGATCAGTGTGACACACGCCGCAAGCGCGCACGCGGAGCAATACAGAATTTAAATTTAAATCTGGAATCGGAATATCAACAAGCGAGAGAGGGGAATTAGAGATCGGAGATTGAGCAGAGAGGCGAAGCGTGCGCATCGGGCTAACAGGTGACAGTCACTTCCAAAGTGACTGTCACCTTAAAACTTGAAGTGAATAAATATCCGCCCAAAATTCTTATCGTCTTTCTCAACTTCTTCATTGTCTCATTGTCTCATTATTCATTCTTCATTGTTCATTCTTCATTGTTCATTCTTCATTGTCCTCCGCCCCAATAATCTTCGCCCGCTTGCCAATCGGATCGTCGTCTTTGTCAATGAGCAGCTCGCGTTTCTTGCCGCCCTCTTGCGGTCTGCCGACGATCCCCATCTCGTAAAGTTCATCCATCAAACGCGCCGCGCGCGGAAAACCAAGGTTCATCTTGCGCTGCAACAGACTCGCCGTGGCGTTGCCATACTGTTTAACAATTGAGATCGCTTTTTCCAGTTCGGGGTCTTTGCCGCTCATCGCCGCCTCACGCGCCAACATTTCATCCCAAGGCGCCGCAGGAATCGGCGGCTTCACGTCGTGTTGCGCCGCTTCGGCGTTCTTGCCTTTCTTCTCCGGCACGATCTCTTCCACTTCTTCACCCTCAAACTGTTCGCGCCAGAACGTTACCACGCGATCAATTTCCTTGTCGCCCACGAAGCAACCCTGCAAACGCATCGGCGTTCCGGCTTCGGGCGAGAGGAACAACATATCGCCGCGCCCCAACAACGCCTCGGCGCCGGGAGTATCCAAGATGACGCGGCTATCAATGCCCGACGCCACCGAAAACGAAATGCGCGCCGGGAAGTTCGCTTTGATCAAACCCGTGACAATGTCAGTGCTGGGTCGTTGAGTCGCTACCACTAAATGCATTCCGGTGGCGCGCGCCATCTGCGCCAAACGCACCAACGTGCGTTCGGTTTCATCCGGAGCCATCAACATTAGGTCGGCGAGTTCGTCTAAAACGATCACGATGCGCGGCAAACGCTCGCCGTTGCGTTTAATTTTTTCGTTGTAGTTGGCGATGTCACGCGCTTGCACCGTCTCCAATAATTTGTAACGCCGATCCATCTCGCGCGTTGCCCACTTCAACACACCGACGATACGCTCCAACTCCACTTCAACTTTTCCGAGCAAGTGCGGCAGACCGTTGAAGCGCACCAACTCCACCATCTTCGGATCGATCATGATCAATCGCAAATCTTCCGGCGTGTTGTTCATCACCAAACACGTTACGAGCGATGTGATGCAGACCGACTTGCCCGACCCGGTGGTGCCGGCGATGAGCATGTGCGGCATCTTCCCCAAGTCTGCCGAGATCGCCGTGCCGCTCACGTCGCGCCCCATGGCAATCGCCAACGGCGAGCCGACCTTAGCAAAACTTTCCGACTCCATCACGCCGCGCAAACCGACATACGTCGTCTTGCGATTCGGAACTTCAATGCCGACAAAATTTGTGCCGGGCACCGGCGCTTCAATGCTAATCGTGTTCGCTTGTAACGCCAACGCCAGATCTTTTGCCAGAGTCGAAATCTGCGCGACGCGAACTTTAGATCTTCGGACTACGCCATCGGGTCCCGGCTTTTCTACGTAACCCGGTTCCACGGCGTATTGAGTCACGGCGGGTCCGGTTTTAAAATCAATCACCTTCGCTGGCACGCCAAAATCGGCGAGAGTCTTTTCGATGATCGCCGTGTTGCGATTGATGTCGGTCTCCGACGCTTTGCTCAAACTGGTTTCGTCCAACGCATCCAAACCGGGCAAGCGCGTGTCGCGTTTCTTCGATTTAACTTTTGTCTCTTTGACTTGCTCAACCGTGAAGCGTTTAGTGTATTTAATTTTTTCACGCGGGACTTGATCTAACTTGATCGTGCGCGATGATCCTTGTTTGAGATCGGGTGGACTCGCCACAATCACCGACGACGGTGATGCCGCCACGTCCGCATCCCCTGAGTCTTCGGTGAGACTTTCCGCCGCGCGAGTCTGCATCTTCACCAGCCAACGCAAGATCGCAAACGGAGTCAGTCCAATCGAAAAGGCAAGGGCGATCAAAAATAAAACGGTGAGGACGAGTCGCGCATTTTCCGCAAGCGCATCGGTCAACATCAACGCCAGAGTCCATCCGGCGATGCCTCCCGCGCCGCCTGCGGTTGCCGTTTTGAGAGTGGCATTCGTCCACATCTGCAACAGACCTAATGCACAGACAAAAGCGATCTCGGCGAAGATGACTCGCCACCAGATCACGCGCAAGTGAATCCCGAAATTGTGGACGAGCATCGCCACGCCAATACCCAACGCCGAGAGTGGAACGATCCACACGCCCCAACCGAACCAACTGCGGAGCGTGAGTGTCCACCAGTCAATCATCCAGCCGCTTGTCACGCCGACCAAGCCCATGAGCGAAACGAGACCGACCATCACCAACAAGATCGCCGCGATGTCCGAGCCGCGTTGTGCAACGCCCTGCCCCAACTGCACCAGAACCATCGCCGCGCGTTGAGCGGGCGTGGGGGGCGGCGGCGCATCCGGAGTCGGCGCGGCATTAGTATCGTAGCGGCGCGATGGGCGAGAGACTTCAAGGATTCGCGTTTGCGTTTTTGTTCGCGGACGTTTAGGAGTTGTGGATTTCTTTTTCTTCTTTGACATACATCGATCTATTCTACTCGTAAAAAGATTTGACGCTACTATTTAATCACGAATGACTCGAATAGGCGAATGGGACGAATGAATTAAAAATTCGTGGTATTCGTCCATTCGTGACATTCGTGTTTTAATCAAAGCATGTCTCAATCCCACGACATCCTCATCTGCGGCGCGGGCATTGCCGGAATTTCTGCGGCGTATCATCTCACGGTCAAACACGGAATCAAAGATGTGGTGATCGTTGATGAACGCGCCCCGCTCTCGCTGACGAGCGATAAATCTACAGAAGCCTATCGCAACTGGTGGCCCGACGCGGCGATGGTGACGATGATGAATCGTAGTATTGATTTGCTGGAAGAGATGGCGCATGAGACGGGAAACATTTTTAATTTAAATCGGCGCGGGTATGTGTATGCCACCGCCGACGAATCGCGTTTAGAGTCGTTCATCGAATCGGCGCGCAAAGCGGAGAAGGCGGGCGCGGGAGAATTAAGAATCCACGGCGCGGAGACGTTGCACCGCAACGTCTCCCCACACCGCGCACAAGAGACGTTGCACCGCAACGTCTCTACAATCTATGCTCCGCATCACGCCGAAGGGTTTGACCAAAATCTCGCAGGCGCAGATTTGATTCTCGATCAAAATTTAATTCGCCAACATTTTCCGTACCTCACCAAAAAAACAATCGCCGTTCTCCACGCGCGGCGCGGCGGTTGGTTCAGCGCGCAAACGTTGGGGATGTGGATGCTGGATCAGGCGAAGGCGCGCGGCGCAAAGGTGGTGAACGAGAAAGTGACAGGCGTAGAAATAAGGAACGGGTGCGTCGAGGCGGTTGACGCGGGCGAGAAAATTAATTGCAAGTATATCGTCAACGCGGCGGGTCCGTTGATCAAAAATGTCGGGGCGATGATCGGAGTCGATCTTCCCATCCATCACGAACTACACACCAAAATCTCCTTCGCCGATTCGCTGGGCTGCATCCCACGCGACGCGCCGATGTTGATCTGGAACGACGCGCAAGTGCCGCTGTGGAGCGACGACGAGCGGGCGATGCTGGGCGAAGATGAAACGACAAAGTGGATGACGAAGAAACTCGCGGCGGG
>JACRLA010000464.1 GCA_016215145.1 Chloroflexota bacterium | reverse complement strand
TCCGCATTCAACTTTTAGCGTGAGACGAAACTTGATTCCGTTTGCAAACGGATCAAAGTTCGGGTTTAGTATAACGCCGAACAGCGGATTAGATTTTCTAAATTAAACAACAGCTTGTGGAATTAAACGAGTATGCCCGCCAAGGCGGGGTAGAGGTAGACCTCAAGGTAGTTGCGAGGGGAGAACATAGGGAAGATTATACTCGACCTCACAGATTCTAAAAGACGGCTCCGCATAAGCAGCCTACTTTCATCGTAGGCTATAATAATCTCATGCTCGACGCAATTACTGTCCCCAATGTCAACAAGCGCACACGCATTCCAATAGAAGCGATCCAATCTATTGTGAATCGCATCGCTGAAAAGTTTTCCCCCGATAAGATCATTTTGTTTGGGTCTTACGCTTACGGCGAACCCAAGCCTTGGAGCGATGTTGACCTTTTAGTGATCATGCACACGCCCGAAGGCAGTTTACCGCAAATGCTCGCCATCTCTCGCGCCCTCTCACCTCACCCTTTCGGCATTGATATTCTAGTTCATTCGCGTGAGACCGTTGAGCAAAAAGTGGCTGGCAACGATTTGTTTCTCAAAGAGATCGTGACAAAAGGGAAAGTGCTATATGAAAAGCGAAACGCAAGAGTGGGTCAAAAAAGCTGAAGACGATCTAAACGTTGCCAAACACGAGATGGAATATGATCAACCCAGTTACGATGCGATCTGTTTCCATTCGCAACAATGCGCCGAGAAATATCTCAAAGGTTATCTCACCGAACACTCGGTAGAATTTCCGCGCACACACATGTTAGTGGATTTGCTTACCTTGTGTCTGGAAGTGGATAAAGAATTTGAATCGCGTCGCCAAGATTTAGAAGACCTCAATATTTACGGTGTGCAAGTTCGTTATCCCGGTTTTGATGCGACTGTTCCCGCCGCGAAAGAAGCCGTAGCAGCAGCAACTCGCGTGCGTGATTTTGTCAGGCGCAAGCTCGACATAGAATAATCTCCGCGCTACGAACAGACCGCGTCGGTTTCACCCACTCCGTTTTCACTACGGGGCGCTTCGCGAAACCGGCGCGGTCTTTTTTATTCTCGCGTATAATCTCTCCCACAAAATTTTTATCAGCGTTCGTCAGCGTTCGTCAGCGCGCATCAGCGCCATCAGCGTTCTGATCTTATTGGAGCCTCAACGCATGTCAAAGAAGCAAAGTAACCAACGTCCAAAAACCGGCGCAGAGATTCGCCAAGCGTTCTTGGATTATTTTGAAGAGCAACGCCACACTATCGTCCCCTCGATGTCACTGGTGCCGGGCAACGACCCCACGTTGCTCTTCACCAATTCGGGCATGGTGCAATTTAAAGAAGTGTTCCTCGGCACCGATAACCGCCCATATACCCGTGTCGCCGATTCGCAAAAATGTATGCGCGTCGCGGGCAAGCACAACGATCTCGACGACGTGGGGCGCGACGACATCCATCACACATTGTTCGAGATGCTCGGCAATTGGTCGTTTGGCGATTACTATAAAAAAGAAGCCATCACTTGGGCCTGGGATTTTTTGACCAACGTTTGCGGACTCTCTAAAGACAAACTCTACGCCACCTGCTTTGAAGATGAACAAGGCATCGTGCCGCGCGACGATGAGGCGGCAGAAATTTGGAAGACGCAACCCGGGTTCGATCCGACGCACCAACTCTTCTTCGGGCGCAAAGATAATTTTTGGGAGATGGCAGAAGTGGGACCGTGCGGGCCCGATAGTGAGATTCACTTTGATAAGGGCGCGGATGCCTGCGACAAAAAGGGGACGCCGAATCACGTGTGCCGCGTCAACGGCGATTGCCAACGCTTTCTCGAAATCTGGAATTTAGTTTTCATCCAATATCAACGCACCTCACCCACCGACCTCAAGCCTCTGCCCAAAATGCACGTGGACACCGGCCTGGGTCTCGAGGCGTTGATTCAAATTACAAAACCGATCTCTTCACGCCAATCATCACCAAAGTGCAGAAGATGACCAAGCACACCGACGCCGAGCGCGAAGCGAACTGGACACCGTATCGCGTCATCGCCGATCACTCGCGCGCCGCCGCCTTCCTCATCGCCGATGGAGTCATCCCCGGCAACAACGGGCGCAACTATGTCTGCCGCATGATCATTCGCCGTGCCGCGCGCTTCGGGCAGAAGATCGGATTCCATGAACCGTTCTTGGCGCAAGTGATCGAAACGGTGATTGACGAATACGGCGACGCCTATCCCGAACTAAAAAAGAATCGCAACACGATTTTAAAAACCGTAACAGATGAGGAAAGAAGATTCCGTCACACGGTGGATACGGGCGTAGCGAATCTCGAAGCAATGTTGGCAGAACTCGCCGCGCACGATCAAAAAGAATTAAGCGGCAGTGTGACATTTGAACTGTATGCCACTTACGGTTTGCCGTTTGAGATCACGCGCGACATCGCCCGCGAGCGCAACATCAACGTGGACGAAAAAGGATTCCATGATGCGATGGACGCCCACCGTGTGAGTTCGGGCGCGGGGCAAGCGATGGGCGAGATGGGCAGTGTGGATGTCGAAGTGTATACGCATCTCTTAAGTGAATTGCAAAAAGAAGGCGCGTTGAGCGAAGTAGATTACGATCCTTACGGTTCGTTAGAGGTTGAGGAAAATGTTCTGGCGCTCATCGTCGGCGGCAAGAGAGTGAAGACGGCTAAACTTGGCGACAAGGTGGATGTGGTCATCGCCCGCACCCCCTTTTACATCGAGATGGGCGGGCAAGTTTCCGACACGGGCGTGATCGCTCATTATCCAAATGAAAAGTCTAACGAGCCGACGTGGGAGATTCGTGTTGACAACGTGAGTCGTCCAGCGGCGGGCATCATCATCCACAGTGGCGAAGTTGTGTTGGGAACGCCCAAAGAAAATGATCGCGCGTGGGCGATGGTGGACGACGAGCGGCGCTGGGACATCATGCGCAATCACACCGCCACACATTTGCTTCATGCCGAACTGCGTTATGTGTTGGGCGATCACGTGCGGCAGGCTGGCTCGCTCGTTGCACCGGATCGTTTGCGATTCGATTTCATGCATCAAGGAATGTTGACGCAAGAAGAGATGACGACGATCAGCCGCAACGTGAACAGCGCGGTCTTGGCGAATCATCAAGTGCATACAAAATTTAAATCGCGCGACGAAGCGATCAAAGAAGGCGCGATGGCGTTGTTCGGCGAGAAGTATGGCGACACGGTTCGCACGATTCGCATCGGCGACCCCAACGCGTTTTCGTACGAGTTGTGTGGCGGCACGCACGTCGGGCAAACCGCCGACATCGGTCCGTTCATCATCACCAGCGAAGGCTCGGTGGGCGCGGGCATCCGCCGCGTGGAAGCAGTGACGGGTCGCGCCGCGTTGGAATTGATTCAGCAACGACTCGGCAAGATGGATAACGTCGCCGCGTATCTTGGCACGACGACTGACGAAGTAGATCGCAAAGTGTTAAGCACACTCGACGAATTGCAAAACGCGCACAAAGAGATCGCCCGTTTGGGGCGCGAGTTGGCGAAACATAATTTTGAAAAATCGCTTACAGAAATTAAAGAAGTGAAGGGTGTGAAAGCGTTGATCGCCAATGTGGGCGAAGCGGACGCCGACACCTTGCGCGCGATGACCGATTGGTTCCGCGGGCGCGTCCCCTCCGGTGTTGCCGTCTTGGGTGCGGTTGCCGATGGCAAGCCCCAACTCATCGCTTGCGTCACCGATGATCTTGTTAAACGCGGACTCGACGCGGGCAAGATCGTCAAAACAATTTCCAATATTGTCGGCGGCGGCGGCGGCGGCAAACCCACGCTGGCACAAGCGGGTGGTAAAGATGCTTCAAAATTAAATGAGGCATTGGATATGGTGGAGGGGTTAGTTGTAGAATTGTTGAAGTAGGGACAACCCTTGCGGTTGTCCTTGTTTAGAGATGACCACGAAGAATTAAAGAACACGAAGTTTAATGAAGGTGATCTATGTCTACTCTTACAGTTCCCCCTAATATAGCCAATCGCATTCGCGCCAAAGCGAAAGCCGAAGGCCTGACAATTTCTGATCTCTTGAAACAGTTGCTACGCAGCTATGATGCTACGCCGCGCACCATCAAACGCCGCTCGTCGCGCGTGATGCGAAACGATGCCGTGACGCAACGCCTCAACAAAATCTACGCCAAAGAAGATTCATCACTCGATCCTGTAATTGCCAAGATTCAAGCGAAAGCGTTGCGTGAGGAATGGTAAAAGTAGAGCAAGGCGAGATTTGGTGGGTAGATTTACCAGAGCCTGTTGGTTCTGAGCCGGGTTATCATCGCCCGGCGATTGTTGTTCAATGCGACGACTTCAACAGAAGTTTGATTCGCACTGTCGTGTGCGTGATGATCACATCCAACTTGAACCTTGCTCAAGCCGAAGGCAATGTCTTCTTGCCAAGCCATGAAACTGGATTGCCAAAAGACTCTGTCGCCAACGTTTCGCAAATCGCCACAGTGGATCGAAGCAGCCTTGTGGAGTACGTAAGAAAATTGTCAGATGGAAAACTTGAAGAAGTTCTCAACGGGGTAGAAATTGTTATTGGGAGGAAAGCCCAATCCTAAAAACTGTTGATATGACCAAACTTCGTCTACCCCAAAAAGTTAGCCGAGCAACTTCGCGCGGAAGCGAAAGCGGCAAACATGAGCGTGTCTGCTTTTCTCACACAACTCTTGCGTGAATACGAAAAAGATTTGCGGCGTAGGGCAGAACGCAAACGAAAAAAACTCTCGGCAGAAGAAATTAAACAGCGCATGGATTTACCTCATGTGCAAGAAGATAAGCTCGACCCCGCTTTGCAAGAACTACAAGTTTCAATGTTGGAGCGTAAAAATTAGAAAGCCCAACTCTAAACGCTTGGGATATAGTAGGAAGTAGAAAGATTGATCGTCATTGCGAGTGTTCCTCACGAAGCAATCTGTGGTTCGGCATTGAGATTGCTTCGTCGCAAAAAACGCTCCTCGCAATGACAACACGCGAAGCACTTGAAAGAACAGATCATCCATCTCGATCCACACGACGATTACCATTCCCTGCGCGATAAGATGGGTTGGGCGCAGACGGATCGGATTCTGTTGGTGCTGCCGACTCACGAGCGGGAGCGTTTGTTTAAACGTCAACTTGATCTGCTGCTCATCCAACGACACGCCGCCACGCTCGGCGCAAAGCTCGCCCTTGTCACCGATGTGCCGCGCATCAGCGATTACGCCGACACGCTCGGCATCCCCGTT
>JACRLA010000463.1 GCA_016215145.1 Chloroflexota bacterium | reverse complement strand
GTGTGTTGCATCAACCCTGTTGGCGCTTTGCCCGATTGATACAACACGCGGCGATTCTGATCGATGATCACGGTGAACGATTCACTGGTGGCGGGGAAAGTGTCGGCGAGCGCACGCGCGGCAAGGTTGGATGGCGAGAAGGCGCCCACGGCGGTGATGCCGCCACTGGACGCGCTGACGATCATCAACGGGTTGCCATCTTCCATTAAAATTTCTGAGGCGAGAGATCGATTCTTCCAATTGGCTGAAGCGGCAATCACGTTGTTGTCTTTGATTAAAGCCAGACCGCCGTCGAAGTCGTTGAGGATGAAGTTGTAATTGGCAAGCGCGCGATCAGGTGGCGCCGCCTGTGCCGCGTGAAGCGCCAACCCGCGAACCGCTGCCGAGCGATGCAGTAGTTGTTCGGTGATCGCTGTCGAAGCGGCTTTGACCGCGCGGGCGTCGCGCTCGCCGACCAGAGTACGCATCGCTTCTTGATGAAGAGTCAGACTCCAATACAAGATGCAAAATATAACGATGGTGAGCGGCAAGAGGATGAAGAAAAAAAGTTGGAGCGAGAGTCCTTGTCCGCGTGAGGTCATGGTAAGTAGGGTAAGTAGGACAAGTTGGCAAGTAGGACAAGTTAGCAACTTGTCCTACGACACTGAGGGGATCCAACCGAGTGACACGGCGCGCATCACCGCTTCGGTGCGGCTGGCGGCGTTGAGCTTGTCGTAAATTTTCGCCAGATGTCCTTGCACCGTGCGATCACTGATCGAGAGTTCAACGCCGATGGCTTTGTTGGTGTAACCCTTCGCCGTCAGACGCAGCACTTCGAGTTCGCGCTCGGTGAGTGACTCGACGGGCAGTTCGGCTTTGTCACGATCCGGCTCGGCGAGATGGGCGATGAGTTTGCGCGCCACAACTGGATCGAGAACCGATTGCCCTTCGTGAACGGCTTGCACCGCTTCGACGATCTCCTGCGCTTCCGCCGTTTTCAAAACATAGCCGTTTGCCCCGGCTTGTAACACGGCACGGATGTAAGGCTCATCGTCAAACGCGGTGAGAATTAAAACGCCAATCGGCAAGCGTTCAGTTCGAATCGCCCGCGTGACCTCAATGCCGGTTTGATTCGGCATTTGAATATCCAACACGGCGACATCCGGTTTGTGTTCGCGGATTAAACGCAGAGCTTCCGCGCCCTCGGCGGCTTCCGCCAGCACGGTCACGTTGCCGCTCATTTCCAAAAACTCGCGGATGCCTTTACGAACTACGGCGTGATCATCGGCAAGGATCACACGCACCGGTTTGGTTGAGTCAGTCATTGATTACAGAATCCAATACAAAATAATCTCGTTAAGTCCAACGAGCAAAAAAATAATTCCCGCGACTCGTTGTATCCACACATCTGCTGCTTTGAAGCGGGCGATGAATTGACTCATGTTCACTGCACCCGATGTCAGCAACCACGCCAATCCTAACACAGGCAGGGCTGTGCCGATGGCGAAGATGCCCGGAAAAATAATCCCGCCCGTTGAAGCTATCGCCAAAGGGATCGTCAAACCAAAGAACAACCAAAACAGTGTGGGGCAAAAAGCAAAGGCAAACGCCGCGCCCAACAGATACGATGGAATGATGCCGCTCCGCTCGCGCGCTTTTTCTTCAAGCCAACTTGAAAGGCGATCTCCGATAGAGAGTCGAGATTGAAATATTCCCAACATCAACAAGCCAACGACGATGAGCAGCGGGCCCATCGCGCGTCGCGTGAAGATGATGACCGGGATCGCCGTGCGACTCACTTGATCGATCTGCCAACCCAACAAGACAATGACGCCGCCGATGAGCAAATAGACCGTCATCTTACCCAAAACGAAAGCGAGAGTCTGCGCCCACATTCTTTGCGAGTCGGCGGCACGGCGTGAGAGAAAAGCTAACGCGGCAACGTTGGTGCTAAGTTGACACGGCGCCACCGCGCCGATCAATCCGAAGAGCAAAACTGAAATGAGCGGGATGTTGATCGAGTCAGCCAGATCACCCAAAGGGAGAGTGAGCAAATTCGCCGGGCTGCTTAAGAGGGCGTAGTATTGCCGAATCAATTCAGTCATAAATTGAAACTACTTAGCCACCCGTCATTGCGAGCGCACTTTGCGAAGCAATCCCGCTCTCGTTTTGAGATTGCTTCTCGAAGACTCGCAATGACGTCTGAGCAGTTACCATAAATTACGTTTTCAACCCAGCGCGATGAAATTTGCTTTCGATGTCGTGAACTACTTCAGAAAAAGCATCTTCCAGATGTGGATAGGCTAACCACACAATGCCCACGCCAAAAATGATTCCGCTGATTAAGCGCATCCACCAATTAAATGAACCGACGGCATCACCCGCATAAAACAATGGCGCGAATGCGTTGTTGGTGAGCAAGGCGAGCCAAGCATTCGAGTCACGAAATCCATTTCCGATGCCCGCCAGATCGCTGATGAGGTGCGTGCCGCCGTCAATTGCCATGGGCAAAGTGGACACCACAAACGCCCAGAGCGGCATCGGGCGCAGCCATTTACGAATCGCGCCGTGCAACACGCCGACAAAAAAGATCGTGGTGTACATCGAGATCATGCGATCTGACCAGGCGACCTTCCAGCCCATTGTGTCGTTGCCGGTGAACTGTCGCAAGATAAACGGCTGGTTCGTGTTCCGCCATGCGGCTTGCACGTCGGCGAGCGAATACATGAACTTATCGCCGAAGAGGAAGTAAGATCGCTCCGGCAGTTGATGGCATTGCGTGGAATAAATTGAGTAGATGAGATTGCCCGCCGATGCCCAACCGAGTTTCATAAACACTGGCGCGAGCCAAGGAAGCCAGACGTACACGCCCATGAGGATGTTGAAGAGCAACAACCAGTGACTCGCAAAAGCGTGAATGATTCGGTTGAGGAAGAGATTAAAGTTTCGTGAGGCGAGCGTAGCAGATTGGGGAATGGGCGCGGTCATGGTGTGTCCTTCATTACAAAAATTGTATCAGTCTCATAGTGTAATGAAGGCGCGCAAAATTCGGAAGCGTCATTTGGCTTGTGACAAACGTCAACTCGTCAGAAACTTGCACAAAAGACTGTGCGGGTTTCACTCATCAAATAAATATGTCGCCTCGGCGTACAGTCTCACTTCTTTCGTCACATTCTTCTTCTGCATCCACTCTTGAAGTTTTGCATTCTTCTTCTCAAGTGACTCATTCGATTTGAGTTCGCTCAACGGATAGTTGACTCGCAGCACCCGCCCTTGAATCAAGTGCCGTGTTAAACCCGTTGGCAATAATTCACCATCGCGTGCCAAGATCATTACTTCGGAAGATTCGTAATTGGGGAAGATGACGAGCGCCGTGACGTTGGGGAAAAGTTTGCGCGCCTCGTCTATGTTGTCGGCGACGGCGCGATGCAAGCCGCCCTTTTCTTTGTAAGTATCCACCATTGCATTCAAAACTGTATTCTTATCGTGAATGCGGCGATGGTGCGATGAAACCGCTAACACTTTATTATCCGAGCGGATGATACAAGCGATGAGTTCGCGTTGGGCAAGTTCGGCGCGGGCGCGCAGAAGATCAGATTGATGCAGGTCAATATCGTTCACGGCGGCGATCTCTTGCGTAAATGGTTCGAGACCAATGCCCGTCACCAAGTGGTGCCAGGTGGAGAGAGTCACCTGCGGCGGTTCGTAGTTCACCACTTGTACTAAACAATGTTCATAGTGGAGCTGCGCCAACGCCGTGGTGCGGTTTGCGCCGTCTAACACCACGTAACGCTGTTCACCTTCGAGCTGCGCCACGATGGGCGGGTTCTTCAATAATCCTTCGGCTTCGAGCCGTTTGGCGAGCGGCAGTGTGCGTTGAATATCGTTGTATTCGTGTTCGACGAGCGAGTGAATGGGGACGATGCGTAGGGTGGGGGAGGGCGGTGAGGACACTTTTTATTTTTCCCGCGACGAAAGATAATCGAGCAAATCAATCTTGGTGAGGATGCCGACGGGTTTGCCATCGCTGATCACAACGGCGACTTGCCCGTTGACGAAGATAGACATCAGTGCCTCAAGCGGCATATCGGGCGCGACCGAGGCGACTTCGGCGCGCGTGATATGTTGGATCGTCTCCGATGGATCGTGTTTGTGATCGTTGGTGATCAAATGATTCAACAAATCTACTTCGCTCACCATGCCCACCAGTTTTCCGTCTTCGCTCACGACGGGCAATTGCGAGATGTCGTGTTTCTTCATGCGCGCTACCAATTCGGTCATGCGATCTTGCGGCTTGGCAGTGTAAAGTTCATGCACGGCTTTGCTCGCCAAAATATCGCTGGCACGCACTTCGCTCCAGGCCGATTCAAGGAAACCCATCTCGCGCATCCACTCGTCGTCAAACATCTTGGAGAGATAGCGCGAACCCGAATCGGGGATGATGACGACGACGAATCGATCCGCGCCTAAATTTTTGGCGTAACGCAGCGCACCGGCAACGGCACTCCCCGATGATCCACCGCAAAAAATTCCTTCTTCGCGCACCAAACGCCGCGCGGCGAGAAACGATTCTTTATCGCCCACCTGCATCACTTCATCCACCAATGACAGATCGAGAGTCGAAGGAAGAAAATCTTCGCCGATGCCTTCGATCTTGTACGTTTTCAAAAACGGCTCCGGCGGGATGTGACCGAGTCGCCACGTATCGTACAAAAGTGATCCGACGATGTCCACGCCGATGATTTTAATGGCGGGATTTTTTGACTTAAGATAACGCGCCACGCCCGTGACGGTGCCACCTGTTCCCATGCCGATCACCACATCGGTCACCGCCCCCTGAGTCTGATCCCAAATTTCGGGTCCCGTTGTTCGGATGTGCGCTTCAGGGTTGATCGGGTTGTGATATTGATTGGCGAGAATCGCGTTGGGAGTCTCGGCGACAATTTTGTTGGCGACACTGTAATACGAGCGCGGATCATTTGGTTCAACCGCCGTGGGCGTAATGACCACCTTTGCCCCAAACGCGCGGAGCAGGCGAATCTTTTCCATGCTCATCTTATCGGGCATGACGAAAACAGATTTATAGCCCTTGATTACGCAAGCGAGCGCCAGCCCGACTCCGGTGTTGCCGCTGGTGCTTTCGACTACCGTGCCACCGGGCTTCAACTTTCCGCTGCGCTCGGCGTCTTCGATCATCGCCAGACCGATTCGATCTTTGACCGACCCGCCGGGATTAAAAAATTCCAACTTGCCGTACATCTTGCATTGCAAGCTTTGTGTGATTCGATTCAGTTTAACAAGCGGCGTGTTGCCGATGGTGTCGAGAATGTTATCGTAGACGCGGAGGGCGGTGAGAGAGGGCATTGAAGTTTAGACTCCGGGTGAGATTATGAAGGGGGTGAAGGGGATGACAAGATGATGATCCCCTTCACCCCTTTCATCCTTTTCATCCGCTCATTATTATTGAGATTGTTTCAGATCCACAAAATAGCTTCGGCACGCTTCGTCAATGAGCGCGGGTGTAAGTTTGGGCGGTGTGCCTTCGTAATTACAAATAGAAACGACAGTCTTGATAATGTCGCGCGGGTGGACGGATTGTAAAGTGCGTTTCGGTTCACGGTACCACTTCTGCACCAGATGAACGAAGCTGTCTTTATCAAAGGCTACTTTATAAATCTCGCACATCTTGGCGAAAATTTGATAAAACATTTTCTCGTCCGGGCTGGAGACTTCAACCTTCATTTGAATGCGCCGCAAGAACGCGCCATCCACCAACTGCGCCGGATCGAGATTGGTGGAGAAGATGATCAGTTGCTTGAACGGCACTTGGATCGTTTGCCCGGTTTGCAGTCGTAGAAAATCAAACGCGCTTTCGAGTGGCACGATCCAGCGATTGAGCAAATCTTGCGGGCTTACTTGCTGCCGTCCAAAGTCGTCAATGAGGAACATGCCGCCGTTTGCTTTAAGCTGTAGAGGTCCCTCATAAAATTTGGCAATCGGATCGAACCGTAGATCGAGCGCGTCCATTTTTAATTCGCCGCCGACCATCACCGCCGGACGTTGAAAGAGCCCCCAGCGTTTATCGGGCTGACCATATTTTTCGCCGAGCAACTTCGTATCCATCTTCAACGGGATGTGAATCAGCGGATCAACCACTTGCACGATCTGTCCGCCGATGGTGATGCAATACGGAACCCAGATCGGATCGGTGCCAGCCAGAAGTTTGGCGATTGCTTGGGCGACAGTGGTCTTGCCGTTGCCGGGAGGTCCATAAAGGAAAATGGATGTGCCGGCGTTGACGGCGGGACCGATGCGGCGGTGGAATCCATCCGGCAGAATCAAATGGGCAATCGCCGCTTTCACATCCTCGGGACCTACTTCGCGGCTGCCACTCGTTTGCAGCAGGATCGCTTTACTATAAGCCTCTATAGAGACGGGCGCCGCGCCGATGTATTGCGAACGCTCGAAGGCGTCGCGTGAGCGTTTCGTTCCCTCGTCGGTGAGACGATAGACGTAACTCAAACGACCAATCGCTCCGGCTTTGGCGACCTCAACCATCTGCTCTTTCTGCATCTTCGTCAGAATATCGTCAAGTAGTTGGGCGTGAATTTTAATGATGTCGGTCAACCGACCAATGCTCACATCGCCTTCGTTGAACAAGATACGCAGGACAAGATCATTGACGATGGCGGGCGGGATGCCCAGCTCGTCTTCTTTTTGCGCTTGAGCGATGATGGAGTTGAGTTCGGGTGTATCTGCCACGGCGTTCCTCTCTTTTTGTAGAGACGTAGTAGGACAAGTCTAAAACTTGTCCTACTAGTATAGCGTGTATAGAGTATATGACGAAGTGATAAGTTCTGCCAAGAGCCGAGAATCGTCTAAGACTTAAAGTTGACAAGGGAGGTTGATGTATGCCATAATCACTCCATCATCGCTCACACTGTGAGCCTTTTTATTCCTTTGCTATCCTATACGAAAGGAGGAGGTGGTGTCCCTTTATGAATATGAGTGACCAGCAATCCACACCAACCCTTACAGGAGGTGAGTGCGGCAAGTAAAGCCGCATTCACCGGTGGAAGAAACGCCGTTCTCAATTGAGAGCGGCGTTTCTTTTTTTTCGCGGAAAGTAGAGTGGCAAAGTAGAGTGGCGAGGATCATCAGGGCGAAGTTAATGTAAACGACACTGGAACATGCCAAAGGTGCCCGTTACGATCTGTGTCTTGAGGTGAGCTTCAATGGACGAAGTTTTTTCTCCCCGATTTCGTTTAAGCCTGGGCGCCCGATTCACATTAAGCATCGGCATCGTAATTCTGATGGCGAGTGTGTTGGTCTTTGCCATGATCTATCGTGTGCAAGAAGAGCAAGCAATGGCGCAGTTAGACGCGCAAGCAAAAGCGCTTCTCTCGCAAATGGT
>JACRLA010000095.1:2623-5061 GCA_016215145.1 Chloroflexota bacterium | reverse complement strand
CGCCATACCCGATCAGGATGTCATGTTCCATCGCAGTTGTTTTGAGAGAAAGTGTTTTAGTTTCGAGTTGCGTCAAAATTTCTTTAGCAACATCGGAAATACTTTTGTTGGCAGTGTTCACCTGCACAGGAAATGAATCGTAGAGGGCTTGACGCTTCGCCAATAACACTTCAAGTTTTTCACGGGGGTTCTCGCCCTCTAACAATGGGCGCGACCTTCCCGAAGGTTTGGAACCTTCGGGAAGGTGTTGAGCGCGCGACGACAAAGTTTCCACATCGGCGCGCAAACAGATGACCAACCCATTTTGCTGCACCGTCGCGCGAGTCTGTTCGTTGACCAACGCCCCGCCGCCCAAGGCGATGACGGCATCCCCGTGTTTCGCCAACTCGGCGCACACCTCAGCCTCAATGCGGCGAAATTCCTCTTCACCTTGCGCCTCGAAAATCTGCGCGATGCTTTTGCCCGCCCGTATTTCAATCAACGAATCGCTGTCAAAAAATTTTCGATTTAACTTTGCCGCCAGCTCTTTGCCCACCACACTTTTGCCGACGGCGGGTGGACCGTAGAGGATGAGATTCACGAAGGTTGTTTTAGCAACTCAGCCGCCCAGGCCGAGTCGGCGTCACCGAGAGGTGGAGCGGGCGGTTGATCGTATTTGATCACCAGATCGTATCCGGCGCGATCATAAATTTGATGAAGCAGTGCGCCGAGATCAACCGTTGGTTCTTGATCGTCGGGGCGAAGCGGAAGCGGAAATGTGGGAATCGGTTGACGAAGCGAGAACGGATAGAGACGGGCGCGGCGGCGTTTTTCGCTGCGACGGATGAAGAGACGATAATCGCTTTGCGCCTCTTCCGTGTAGAGCATGGGCGCGTGGGCGCGAAGCAGATCGATCTCGACGAAGTGAACCAGTGATTCAAGAATCGCTTCGCGCTTTTCAAAATAGGATTGGCGATCTTTGCCGTTTATTTTGTTGGTGTGCGAGAGAAGCTCGATGATCGTCACCACTTCACCTGTTGGAACAGATTTCACTTCGAGAAAACTTTCTTCTATTGGATCGCTGAGCGGCAGATCAATTGTGAGATAAGGCGACTCGTCGGCAACGGGCGCGAGAATAGCCGGACCGCCACGATTGATGATCACCACATCGGGGTAACGAATTTGCGGTTTGTCGTCGGCAATAGCAATGTAGGTGTGAGTTTCAATATCCACAAAGTAACGCGGGCGCAAAATGGGCGAGAGCAAATCGCGCAATGCGACAATCAAACTATTGTGGACGTTGTGCCACACCGCCGAATCTTCTAACCAAGGATTCATTCCGGGAAATGGATAGGACATGGCGTTTCTCCTTTCGCTACCCTAATTATATTATGGAACATTCACCGCAAACCCCGGGCTCTCCACATGGAACGTTGCCCCCAAGCCAATCGTCGCCCCTGTCAACACAGTTTTAAAATCCGCCGCAGTGAGAGGCGACAATGCCGTGTGCGTTGCGCGGCGGATGACGGCGCGCCCGTTTTCGTTAACGTGCGCGTACGTCCAATACATCTTCGCGCTCGAATCAAAATATCCAGCCGGGATGCCGCCCAAATTCGTGGAGAGATTCGTCAGGCGCGAATACGCGCCGAGCAAAGTCGTCGCCGTCCATGCGGTGATGCTCGGACCGTGCGAAACATACATCACGTATTGCTTGCCGTCAAAAAAAATATCGGGGTCAGAGGCAGAACGAAACTCACCGCCCAACTGCACCGTCGCCCGATGCCCGCTCTCCAAATTAAATTCTGTGCCGTCGCTGCCCTTCACTTCAACCGCCGCGTCCATATATTTTTCGCACGTCGTCTGTCCGGGCGGGCAACTTGCCGGGTCGCCGCCTTGCACAAAACCGTTGAGCATGAACAACACCAAACGTCCCTCGCCGTCAATAATCAGCGACGGATCGGCAAAGCCCGCGAGACCATTCACTTTGATTCGCGCCGTCTCAGTCGCGCCCGTGTCCAGACGATACTTCACTACATCAGAACTCGCGGTGTAAATATAAAGCGTATTGCCGCGTCGGATCACATCCGGCACCGAACCTCTAAACGATTTCCAATTTGGAATCATTTTCCATGCCACACCATCATCACTCTGCGCCAGATACACTTCGTGGCTGCGCGGATCGCGGCAATTCGTTTTCGATTCGTCGCAGGCATGAAACGACATGACATATTTACCCGTCACCACACTTTGGATTGTGGGCGCTGTCGTCGGGGATGCCGCCTTGGCTGTGGGGGCAGACGTGATCGGTGCCGCCTGAGTCGGCGGCGGCAGCGTGGGTTTTGGTTGTGGTGTTGGCGTTGGCAACGGAGTCGCCGTTGAACACGCGGTCAAGAAAATCAATATGATAAAAAGAAATTTGTTTTTCATGTTATCCTCCACAGACACTGAGTGTTTCAAAA
>JACRLA010000095.1:0-2500 GCA_016215145.1 Chloroflexota bacterium | reverse complement strand
CTCATTCAACATCTTCAAATTCCCAATCTCCAATCTCTTAATCTCCTCATACCTCTTCTTCATCTCATCTATCGAATCCCCCCCCAACTTTTCCATCAGCGCGTCCGCCAGAACAAAACATACCATCGCCTCACCGATCACACCCGCGCGTGGCACGGCACAAAAATCAGAGCGTTCATATTTGGTAGACTCCTCTTTGCCCGTCGCCAAATTAACCGACCTCAACGGAGTCAACGTCGTGCTGATCGGCTTCATCGCCACCCGCAGCAGAATCGGCTCACCCGTTGTGATGCCGCCTTCCAATCCGCCCGCGCGATTCGTGCGGCGACTCAACCCGAAGACTTCCGAGTTCTTTAAGAACTCGGAAGTCTTATCGCCTAGCATGATCTCATCATGCACTTCCGTCCCCTTCTTCTTCGCATTCTCAAACGCCTCACCGATCTCAACGCCTTTCATGGCGTGAATACTCATCACGGCTTGAGCGAGTCGCGCCGAGAGTCTTCGATCCCAATGAACATGACTCCCCAGACCGGCTGGCACGTTTAAAGCCACAACTTCAAACACGCCGCCCAACGTATCACGCTCACGCATCACCGCTTCCACGCGGGCGCGCATGGCGGCATCCGCCGCAGAGTCTGGGCATCCCATCTCCGATTCGGCGGCGCGGCGGAATCGTTCTTCAATCGGAAACTGATTCACATCAGCGCGCACCCCGCCGATCTCGATCACGTAACTTCCCACCACGATCCCAAACTGCGTTAAAAATTTTCGGCAGATCGATCCAACGGCAACACGCGCCGCCGTCTCGCGCGCCGAGGCTCTTTCGAGACTCAGCCGCAGATCGTCGTAACCATATTTAATCGCGCCTGTGAGATCGGCGTGACCAGGGCGCGGCGTGGTCATCGGCTCAATGGCTTTGCCTTTCCACTTGGCATGATCCAGATTCGGAATCTGAATCGCTATCGGTGAGCCAATCGTTTTGCCCGCCATCACGCCGCTCGTGATCGTCGCCGTGTCGCGCTCCAACTTCATGCGCGGACTGGCGCCTGTGTAAGGGCGAGTGCGAGACTCGCCCCTACTTAAACCTTGTCGCCGCGCGAGATCAGGGTTCAGATCATCCGCGCTCAACGGCAAACCGGCAACCATGCCTTCGAGGATGGCGGTGAGGGTGGGACCGTGAGATTCGCCGGAAGTTAAAAATCGGAGTGACATAAATAGAACGTGATGCGTGATACGTAATGCGTGAACTTAATTCACGTATCACGTATCACTCGTCACGCAATTCTTGTTCAGCACTTTCGCGCATTAAACTTCTCGGCGCATCTTTCCCCGTCCACAATTCAAACGCCAACGCCCCTTGCTCGATCAACATTCCGAGTCCGGTGTCGGCGTTGAGACCTTGCGCCCGCGCTTGCTTCACCAATTTTGTTTGGCGTGGGTTGTAAACCAGATCATACACAAAAGATTCTTTCGGAAATGGAACCGAGTCGAACCAAGGCGATGAGTCAACGTTGGGGCTCATGCCGAGCGGCGTGCAGTTGAGGATGAGGGCGCAGTCGTGAGAGGCACGGTGAAGATCGTTGATAGTTAAATCGTAAATAGTAATTGGTAATTGGAGATTAGAGATTAGAGATTGAGCTTGTTCGCGGCGGCGTGCGATGATCTTAATTTTCGCACCCATGCCCGCGCACGCCGCCACCGCCGCCCGCGCCGAGCCGCCCGCCCCCAACACTAACACCACACAGTCTTGAATCTTGACTCCATGCAAATGAAGATCAGCCAGCAAGCCCGCTGCATCGGTGTTGTGTCCGATTATTTTTCCGTCGCGTTTGACAATCGTGTTCACCGCGCCAATGGCTTCGGCGACGGGCGTGATGCCGTCAAGCAAGGGAATAATTTTCTCTTTGTGCGGCACGGTCACATTCGCCCCCGCAAATTCATCGCCGCGAATCAACTCCACCGCTTCGCTCAATCGTGCCGATTCAATCGGCATTGCATCGTAACGCCAATCGCGCAAGCCCACCGCATCTAACGCCGCATTGTGCATCGCGGGCGAGAGGGAATGGGTGAGGGGGAAGCCGAGCAAGATGAGTTTCAACAATCAAGTCTCCCGTTTTTAATAGGAACGCAAGAGTGTGTCATTCCGAGCGGTGGTGTGCCGCGAGGAGTCTCTGGGGTAGTCAAAGAGATTCCTCGTCGCAAAGACTTGTCCCGAGCGAAGCCTGCCTTGAGCGAAGTCGAAAGGTCGAAGGAACGCTCCTCGGAATGACATCTCAAGCATTCGCGTTAAATCTTGTAGAGCCATTATGTCTAACACTTCAGTGATCCTAACACCTCAAAATAATTCGGGAACGTCTTCGACACGCACGACGGATTCTCAATCTCAATTCCCTCAACGCGCAAGCCGATGAGGGCGAATGCCATTGCCATGCGATGATCATTATATGTTTGAATTACTGCGGGACGAATTGTATCGCACGGATAAATTTTTAGACCGTCG
>JACRLA010000462.1:1328-6139 GCA_016215145.1 Chloroflexota bacterium | reverse complement strand
CACTTCACGACAGCGCAAACACTCGCACGTCAACCCACGCCTGTGCATCTCCCGATCCGCATCTTGGCGCATGTTGGATCGTTTGCTGCCTGCCACAATGTTCGGCGCGGGGATATCGCGGATGACGCGGTTGATTCGGCAATAGCGTGTAGTCCGCGCCATGGAACTGGCGATTAGATCGATCAACTCTTCATCGCCATAAGGATGATACTCGCCGCGCTGCCAATACTCAAACAACTCGGCATTCGCCAACAACGAACACGGATAAATTTTTAACTCGTCGGGGCGAAGGGCAACGTCGCTCCACAGTTTCAAATAATCTGCGCGATCCGATTCGGGAGTTGCGCCCAAAAGATTCGGCATCCAATGGAGCACGATCTTGAAGCCCGCCGCTTTGAGCAGCGTCACCGCTTCGCGCGTTTGCTCCACCGTGTGACCACGTTTGTTAATGTCGAGAATGTGATCGTCAAGACTCTGCGCGCCCATTTGCACTTTGGTCACGCCGAGTCGGCGCAGCCAACGAATCTCGTCAGGGTTGATGTGGTCGGGTCGCGTTTCAATTACCAGACCTACGTTGCGATGATCGGATGTCTCATTCCATTGTTGCGCTTCTTCCAGTGAAGATGAGTCGCGCTCGTTCATCGCGTCGAGACAACGTTGAATGAACCACTCTTGATAATCACGCTTATACGATGACCATGTGCCACCGAGAATCAACAGCTCAACTTTTTTCGCGCTGTGACCCAAATCTTCAAACGCTTTGATGCGGGCAAACGTTTGGTTATATGGATCGAAAGCGTGCATCTCGGCGCGCATCGCGCCCGGCTCGTCGCGCAAATAGCTTTTCGGCATCCGCACATCAGTCGGGCAGAAGATACATTTACCGGGGCAAGGGTAGGGTTTGGTTAAAACGGTGACCGGCGCCACACCGGAGATCGTCCGCGTCGGCTTCATCTGCAAGCGGCGCAGAGTCTCACGTTCAAACGTCAGCACGTTCTCATCGCACAAGCGTTTATACGCCGCGACGAGTTCGCTCTTGCTATACGCGCCTTTGCCATCCTTGGGCGCGTCGCGCAAGATCGAAAAGATATTTTCTGTCGTCACCTCTTCGTCAGAGAGGAAACGAATCGCCGTAATGATCTTCATAACTTGATCATCACGCTGCGCCAAATCTGCTATAGGAACGAATGCCATGACGATATAATACCATCATAATGAATTTGATTTCCCTCAACCGCGACTTCTACAACACCTTCGCCGAAGATTTTTCCGAATCGCGCGAGACGATCAACGAAGGGATTAAGCGATCACTCACCTCACTCGATCTCTCGCGTGTGATCGATCTGGGCTGCGGCGACGGGCGCGTCAGCCGCCTCTTGCCCTCAACCTCTTTCTACGCGGGCGCGGACTTCAGCCAAAAGTTGATCGGGCGCGCAGCGACGCACGGTTCATTTATCTTGGCTGATCTCTCCTCTCCCCTACCCTTCGCGCCACAATCATTTTCTGCCGTTGTCTGTTATGCCGCTTTACATCATCTCCCTGATCGTTTGCCACCTTTGATCTCAATGGCGAATCTTTTAAAACCAGATGGACGCATGGCGATCTCGGTTTGGCAGTTCGCGCACTTGGAACGGTTTAGAAAAAAGATCGTGGATGATTTGGGAAACGGTGATTACTTATTAAGTTGGGAGCGCGGGGGTCACGGCGTGCGTTACGTGCATCAAGTGACAGAGGACGAAATAAAAAGACTCGCGCGTGAGGCGAGTCTTTCGGTTGAAAAGATGTATTACGCCGATGGAAAGACGGATGATCTGTCGTTATATATTATTCTCCGCCGCACATAAACACTCGGTGTTTTGAAAACACCGAGTGTTTTTTATTTCACATCATCCATCGTATCCATATTTTTCAAAGCGTTATTCAGTTCATCCAACAATTTATCCAACTCGTCACCTTTATCGGGTTGTGCAGCGCCGGTGGTGGGTTTGGGCGCAGTGTTTGTCACGGCGGGTTTGGGTTGAGTGGCGGCTGGCGCGGGCTGCGTCGCTACGGGTTTAGTGGCGGCTGACGCGGCGGTTGGCGGCGTCACCTTAACTCCGGGAGCGCCCAGAGTCGGTGCGAGAGTCGGCAGTGGATCGTTATCGTTTATATTGCAGGCGAGAATCGGCAGAACAAAGACAATCAAAAAAATAATTCGTTTCATTTTGTGTCATCCCTTGTGTCGCTTTAAGGTTTGGGAGTGGCGGTGCGGTTCTCTCTATATTTTTTCAACAAGTCGCGCATGGTCTTCTGAAAATCCACTGTGGCTTTGGTCAACGTTTGGCGAGCGTCGCGCACGCTCTTGCCGACGGCGAGGATCGTTTGGCGGGCTAGCTCACGATCGGTGACGTTACCGTTGTTGTCGAAACCGGCGTGCGCGTCGAGCGTGGCTTTCGCCGAATCGTACGAGGCTTGCGCCGCGGCGATTTGCGTCTTGAAAGTAGCGAGGGCAGCTTCGGCTTCGGAAGTGTTCACGCCTTTGGCTTTAACTTCGTCAATCCATTCCTGCGTTTTGTTTGCCGCCTGATTGGCTTTGTCAATAATTTGTTGAAGCGATTTCAATACGCTTTGCGCGCGGTCATACATCTCTTTGTTAAACTCGGCGAGTTTTGCGCCCGCCGTCGCGCGCGGACCGCCGGGCATGGGCGTGCCTTGTTGGGCGTAAGCCGTCGAGGTGGAAGACCCAAACACGCCCATCAAAGCAATGGCGGTGGCGAGAACAAGGCTCGCTAAAATTTTAGAGAAGGTTGAGGTTTTCATAGACGTGACTCCTTTGCTACGAGGACAGTAGCATCAAAGCGTTATGAGCGCGTCGTGAATTTGTAAAATAACGGTAAATCATTTCGTCTTTTCAAATTTCTTTAGCGACTCTTGTAATTGTTGTTGCCGCAGACTCATGGTGAGGTCGCCGCGCGTGCGCTCGGTGACGCCGCGCACCAGATCGGTTGTGCGGCGGAGTCCGCCGGTAATGGCGTCCGGATAATCTATCGTCACCAACAAGTTATACACTTCGTCCATCGCCTCAAGCAATCGCTCGGCTTCCGACGAATGATCGTGGCGGATGATGTCAAGAATCCGCCGCCGCATTTCGCTGGCGGCTTCACCGAGTCCGTTTAAGTAGGCGGCATATTCCACGCCGAGCGAATCGGGATCGGGCAACGGTTCATCGGCAACAAGAGCCAAGACCACATTCGCTTCGGCGAATTCCTTGAGCGCGTCTTGGGTGTAACCGGCGTGGTAGAGATCGGGGTAATGTTCGAGGTCAACACGGATGGCTTTGACAATTTCTTTGGCTTCGCTCAACAACGCGCGCGCCTGATCGCGCTCGTCACGGTGCGTGGCGCGAATCGAGTTGGCGCACAGACGAGTGAGAGAACGAGATCGTTCCAGCGCTTTATCGCGCGCAGCATTTTTGGCGGTGAAGTTGTTGCGGATGTGAGAGGCGATTGAGTCTAAGTTTTCCATTTTAGTTACTCGGCGGTTGAAAGAGTTGGTCGGCGAGTCCGGTGGGAATCGTGATCTCTCCATACTGCGCTTCATACTTCCCCAGATTTTCCGCCAAGGCTTTCAACAATAACTTGGCATTCATCGGAGTCAAAATCACGCGCGCCACAATTTTCGCTTTGGGCGTGTTCGGCATGGTGCGCGCCAAATCCATCATCACTTCAGACGGCGTGTGGGTGATGATGGGCGCGCCACAATTTTCGCTTTGGGCGTGTTCGGCATGGTGCGCGCCAAATCCATCATCACTTCAGACGGCGTGTGGGTGATGATGGCAAAGTTGGAATAGACGGGTTCCAGAGTCGGCGACAGTTCGAATTCCATTTGCATCACGGGTTGTTTGGTCATAGCACACCTCGTTTTAGAGAACGCTGTTCGTTAATAAAAGATTGATAGCGCAGCAAAACGTCTATTGCAAAACTAAGCGCCCATTGAATATCTTGTGGCGAAAGATCCTTGTGGATAATTTTTCGTTCAAGCACTTCAGGCGGAACTCCCATTTGGCGCATCGTCTCGCGATCTAGTTTCCCATCTGTGAAAACGATCTCTGGCATTTGATCATGAGCCTCCATCTTAAGATTGGACTCTAACCACTCAAACTTATGCCATTCCGATAAGTCTATTCCTACTGTCATGCGGAGAAGTACAATGGATACAGAGACGTACAATCTTCTGATTA
Source organism: Chloroflexota bacterium (assembly GCA_016215145.1). Taxonomy (GTDB): domain Bacteria; phylum Chloroflexota; class Anaerolineae; order Anaerolineales; family VGOW01; genus VGOW01. Next base: position 1,920 of record JACRLA010000462.1, on the reverse strand, counting down.
CACCTTCGCGGGTTAAAGGTAACTTGATTTCTAAAGGAAACAACTTGTCAATTTCATCGCCCAGTGACAGCAAACCAGCGACGCTGGAGACCCCGCCGAGATGCCTTGTACGATTCATACCAAATGGCGACACTTGCTTAGCTACGACAGATGCAACACTATCTTCAACCAACTGTAGTAAATCCTGCAAGGAAGAAACAGTGTGCGATGCTACTTCTAAATCATTGGCAACACTTTCAATCTGACGAAAATTATGTGCAACTTTAATTGTGTTCTCAATCTTGTTCACACTAACCAAATTGTCGTTTTCATCATACACGGGATCATGGTCAACCTGCGTCACTACGAAATCATCTGACAAAAGATCAGCCAAACTCAAATCATCATATGACATTCCGATATTCATCGCCGCCAAAGCGGATCTAAAAAATGATTCCGAAATAGTAATATGCGCTTGAAGTTCTTCAATACTCGGCGGGTATGCGCGATGTTGTGCATTATTGCGAGCATCCGTTAGCCGCATGATATCTTTTTTGAGCGGAAGAGAATTGCCTGTGTGAGATTTAACCAGATCATTCGCGTGGTCGAATAA
>JACRLA010000462.1:0-1292 GCA_016215145.1 Chloroflexota bacterium | reverse complement strand
AATCGTGGATGGCTACAAGCAGCCATTCGACAGCATTATGAATATCGTGAATAGCGATGATGCGATCTGGAATAGTGCCTTTAGTGGCATGACCGTAAGCATGAATCAATATCCGCTTTGCTAACAACGCTATTCGGGCAAAAGAGTCTTTGGGGTTCGACATAGTCCCTAACAAAAATACAGCCGTCTGCGTTTGCAGGCGGCTGTATTAAACTCACTCACTTACTAAAACGGGATGTTCTCCTCATCTGTTGGAGGAGGAGCATCATGCATCACCTGCCCGCCCGAAGCAGCGTCGCCGCTACCCTCACGCTGACCTGTGCTCAAAAATTTAACTCCACCAGGATCAGCCGTCATTTCAAATGACGCGCCGCTTGTGCCATCTTGTCGCGTAAAGATTCGCGGACCGCCCGTCGCCTTATCTGCATTTAACCGCCCTTCCACTAATACTGCCCTCCCTTTCTTCAAATACTGATTGCACGCTTCCGCTTGTTTCCCCCACACCGACACTCGAACCCAAATCGTTTCCTCCACCTGTTGCCCACTCTTGTCAGTATATTTACGACTCGTCGCCACATTCAAATTGGTGACGGCATCCCCACTTGGGGAGTAACGCATTTCCGGATCCTTCCCCAAATTTCCTGCGATGATAAGTTTTTGGTACATGGTGTTCTCCTAGTTTAGTGACCGTTTGCATTCTATACAAACAGTTCAAGATGCCAATAGTATGACACGATTTTTTTTACTGTCAATAACCAATTTCGATTAAACAAAACGCCCGCCGTGATGGCGGGCGTTTTTGTTGAGCCTTATTCGCCTTTGGATGCCGCCTCGTTCATCAGCGCCATCACTTCGGCCAGTGGTTTCGCTTTTAGATCTTCGCCTGATCTTAAACGCACCGCCACCGCGCCCGCTTCTGCTTCCTTGTCACCGGCCACAAGCATGTACGGAATCTTCTGCACTTGCGCATCACGAATCTTCGCCTGCATTCTCTCGCTTCGCGCATCTACTTCGACTCTGAAACCGGCGTCCTTCATCTGTTGAGCAACTTTATTGGCATACTCCGCGTGACGATCCGCAATCGGGATGATCATCGCTTTCACTGGCGCCAGCCAAACGGGAAACGCGCCCGCAAAATGTTCGATGATCACGCCCATGAATCTTTCCGTTGACCCCGTCACGGCGCGATGCAGCAACACCGGTGTGTGAACTTTGCCATCCTCACCCACATACTCACAACCCAAACGAGCCGGTTGAATGAAGTCCACTTGGATCGTGGAGAGCTGCCACTC
>JACRLA010000461.1 GCA_016215145.1 Chloroflexota bacterium | reverse complement strand
TGATTCAACGACTCGGCTCACAGACGTGGGATATTGATCTCAAAGCGGCGCGACGTGCGGGTATCTTTGTGTGCTACTTGCCGCTGGCAACGTGTCAATTGGTTGCCGAGCATATTGTTCTGCAAATGTTGGCGACCGCGAAGCGCGTGCGCGAGTTGATGCAGGTGGTTGCCGACGCGGGCGATTGGGGTGTTGTGCCGCGCCGTTGCACCGAAGATTACTATGTGGGCAACTGGTCACACCGCGAGAACATTCGTGGTTTGCGGAAAAGCACAGTTGGCATTATTGGCTTCGGTGAGATCGGCGGGGAGTTGGCGCGGCGGTTACACTCGTTTGATTGCGCTGTGCTCTACAACAAACGCGCGCGATTAACGGCGAAGGCTGAAATTGAACTCAACATTAAATATGCAACACAAAACGATTTGCTTGAGCAAAGTGATTTTGTTTGTTCGCTCCTGCCGCTTTCGCCTGAGACCGAGCAATCCGTCAACGCCAATTTTTTCGCGGCGATGAAGCGCGGCGCGATCTTCGTGCATTGCGGCGCGGGCGCAGTGGTGGATGAAGTTGCGTTGATTGGCGCGCTGCGTTCGGGTCAACTCGCGGGTGCGGCACTCGACACATACACCTACGAGCCGATGCGTCCTGATGATCCTTTGCTCGATCTCGCGCGCGACCCGATGCAGAATCTGATGCTCACGCCGAGCATCGCTGCTGGCACACTGACCACAGTCGGTCATCCGCGCGCAGGTGATTACGCCAACATCGTCGCCATGCTTGAGGGCAAACCGTTAGAGTATCGGCTGGTGTAAAAAATCGAAACAGATAGCGTATAAAACGCAACACGTATCACGTATCACGCAACACGCATCACGTATCACGCAACACATATCACGGAGAATACTATGCCTCATCAACAACTCGCAATCTATCTACAAGACAAACATTCGATCAGCGACGAATTTGAATTTGCGCGTTACGCCGAGCAGCGCGGCTTTGACGCGATCTGGCAAGCCGATACGCGCCTCGCCCGCGATTGTATCTCCATGATGGGCGCGTTATCGGCGATCACCACGCGAGTCAAAATTGGCAGTGGCGTGTTGCCGTTTTGGCCACGCAATGTCGCCACACTGGCGGCGACATACTCCACATTGTGGGAAATGTCCGGAGGCCGCATCATCTGCGGACTCGGCGCGTGGTGGGAACCGATCACGTCGAAGGTTGGAATCCGCCGCACCAAACCGTTGCAGGCAACGCGCGAGTTCATCACCGTTCTCAAAAAATTATTTGCGCGCGAAGTGGTGACATGGCATTCCGAGTTTATTAATTTAGATGAAGTTGAACTCGACATTATTCACGGCGACACTCGTCCACGCGCCATCCCGATTTACATCGGCGCAACGGGCGACAAGATGTTGGAATTAACCGGTGAACTCGCCGACGGTGTGGTGTTGAACTATATGGTGTCACCGGCATACATCCGCAAAGCGGTTGCTCTCGTGCGCGCCGGAGCCGAACGCGCCGGGCGCGACTTCAACATATTAGATCGTCCGGAACTGATCGTCGTTTCGATGGACAAGGATCGTGGTCAGGCACTCGACGCCGCGCGCGAATTATTGGTGCAGTATCTCGGTCAAGAGCCACACATTATGAAAGCGAGTGGCGTGAGTCAGGAGTTGCTTGATCAAGTTCATGCCGTTCTTGGTTGGCCCACCACAAAAGAAAAAGTTCAACAAGCAATGCACCTTGTGCCGGATGAACTGGTGCAGCTCGTGACCGCCTCTGGCACGCCTTACGAGTGCGTCGAAAAAGTAAAAGAGTATATTGATGCCGGATGCACTTGCCCGATCATGTATTCGCTGCAAACCGATGCGCGCCCGATGATTGATGTGTTTGCTGAAGCGTTTCCTAGAAAATAGTAATTGGTAAATGGTAATTACCATTTACCAATTACGACTTACTTATATGCATCCGACCCTCTTTCTCACCTCACGCGGCGAGCGCCATCAGCAAGCAGCTCTTGCCGCTGCTCCTCGCGAGCTCGACATCACCTTGCGGCGCGATCCAACGCGCGCTGAAATTTTGCAACTGATCCCGCAGATGGAATTTCTAATCAGTGAACGACTGGGTGTGCTTGATGCCGAAATGATCGCCGCCGCGCGTAACCTGAAATTGATTCAGCGCTTGGGTGGGCAGACGTGGGATATTGATCTCACGGCGGCGCGGCGCGCGGGTGTAACCGTATGTTATTTGCCGGTCGCCACTTGCCAACTGGTAGCCGAACACATGGTTCTACAATTGTTAGCGTTGGTGAAACACTTGGGTGAAGTCACACAAATTGCCTTAGCGGCTGGCGATTGGGGAACGCCTCAACGCTGCACCGAAGATTACTTCGCCGATAATTGGTCGCGCCGCAAAAATATCTTTGGGCTGCGACAAAGCACAGTCGGGATTCTGGGTTTTGGCGAAATTGGTTTGGAGTTGGCGCAAAGACTACGCGCCTTTGATTGCACAGTGCTATACACCAAACGTCATCGCTTGCCGTCCTCCGCCGAAGCCGATCTCCAAATTAGTTATGCTACGCAAAGCGAGCTGCTCGCGCAGAGCGATTTTATTTGTTCGCTCTTGCCACTTTTTCCAGAAACGGAACAGATACTCAATGCAAATTTTTTTGTGGCGATGAAACGTGGCGCAATTTTTGCTCATTGTGGTGCGGGCGCGGTTGTGGATGAGGGTGCGTTGATCAACGCGCTGCGTTCCAAACATCTCGCGGGCGCAGCGCTTGACACTTACACATTCGAACCGTTACGCCCGGATGATCCACTGCTGACGGTTGCGCGCGACCCGTTGCAAAATTTAATTCTCACACCGCACATCGGCTCGGGTACACTCGCCTCCGACAACACACATCGCACAGATGACTACGCCAACATCATGGCGTGGCTCGCCGGTAAACCGTTGCGCTATCAGTTAGCGTAAATTTTGATATGACTTCTCTTTTGATTCGAAATGGATTCATTCTGCCGTGCGATGAAGACACACGCATGGTTATTCCACGCGGTTACGTT
>JACRLA010000270.1 GCA_016215145.1 Chloroflexota bacterium | reverse complement strand
TTCATAATGCCGATGCCGCCCACCAGCAGCGAGATGCCGGCGATGAAACCCAAGAACGCGGTAAGCGTTGCCGTGATGGCATTTAAAATTCCGAGAAACGCCGCCTGACTCAATACGGTGAAGTCAAGAGGGTCGCTCAAACTTTTTCCGCGTTGACGGCGCAGGATGCGCTCCGTCTGCACCATCACTTCCTCAACCACATCCGGCGAGTCGGCCGACATAGAAATATCGGTGACTCTTAACCTGCCGCCGATCACCGCCGCCGAGCCAAACAGTTTATCGTAACCCGTTTCTAACGGCACGATCACCACCGCGTCCGGGTTCGGTCCGAAGCCGGATGAACCTTTCTCTTTCAACAATCCCACCACTTCAAACCCCACCCCATTCACTTTGATCTCGCGCCCAATTGGGCTCAGCCCGCCAAAAAAATCTTTCGCCGTTTGCGCGCCGATCACAGCCACCCGTCCGCGCGTCGCCCGATCCGATTCGGTGATGAACCGACCACCCTCCACTTCGTAAGACCGCACCACCCAGAATCGGGAGGTGGTAGCAATCGCCGCTAAATCTTGCGTGCTGGAGCCGTAAGTGACCGTCATGGTACGTTGAAACGACGGCACGATGTCAGTGACGTTCTTCATATTTTTTGCCAACGCTTCGTAATCAGCGTAATAGAGGAAGGCGCTCGTCGGCGGACGCCCGGGTTGAAACCGACCCGGTATCACCGTCACCAAATTGGAGCCGATGCCCTGCACCTGATTCGTGATGTCTGCCATTGCCCCATTGCCGATAGACATTAGCGCCACCACCGCCCCCACGCCGATGATGATGCCGAGCATGGTTAAGCCGGATCTTAATTTGTTCGCCGCCAACGCGCGCAGTGCGATGCGGATGTTTTCTTGGAAGTTCATAGTGCCTCTTTTCTTTATTAAAACCGCCAATCAAGTTTACACGCTTAGAGCAAAATTGTCAGAAATGAATTACGCAAAAAAAGAAACCCGCTCTCGGGTGAAAGCGGGTTTCATTGTTCATTGTTCATTATTTATTGTTCATTTATTCATACCGCAGAGCATCTATCGGCTGCAAGCGTGAGGCGCGGAACGCCGGATACAAACCAAAAAAGATTCCGACTGCCGCCGACAAGCTAAAGGCTAACAAAACAGAATCGAGAGTCACTTGCGCTTTCACCACATTCAACGAGCGCACAATAAATGCCGTCAACCACCCCAACGAGATTCCCAACCCGCCGCCGACCATGCTCAAGACCAACGTCTCGACCAAAAACTGAAAGAGGATCGTCCGACGAGTCGCGCCCACCGCTTTACGCAAACCGATCTCGCGCGTGCGTTCCGTAACCGAGACCAACATGATATTCATAATACCGATGCCGCCGACCAGCAACGAAATACCGGCGATGAATCCCAAGAACGCAGTGAGCGTTGTGGTGATGGTATTCAACGTGGTGAGAAACGCCGCTTGGCTGTTAACACTGAAGTCAATGGGATCGTTCAAACCGATGTGGCGCTGACTCCGCAAGATGCGCTCGACCTGAATCAAAACATCGGTCACTGCCTGCGGGGACGCCGCCGACATGGCAATATCCGTAAGTCTTAATTTACCGTTGTTCACCGCGCCTGAACCAAACAATTTTTCGTAACCCGTCTCCAACGGAACGATGATGATCGAATCCACGTTTCCAAAACCCGACGAACCTTTCTCTTTCAGTTTACCCACCACTTCAAACTCAGTGCCGTTAATTTTGATCATGCGTCCGATTGGATTAAGCCCGCCAAAAAAATCTTTTGCCGTCTGCGAGCCGATCACCGCCACCCGCGCCAGACCCGTGCGATCATTTTCCGTGATGAACCGCCAAAAAAATCTTTTGCCGTCTGCGAGCCGATCACCGCCACCCGCGCCAGACCCGTGCGATCATTTTCCGTGATGAACCGCCCCAACTCAACTTCGTACGAGCGCACGCTTAGAAATCGCGAACTGGTTGCGGTGATGGAAATATCTTGAGAACTGGTGCCAGACGTGACCGTCATGTTGCGCTGAAAAGTCGGAATGATGTCGGAGATGTTATTCAAATTTTGCGCCAACGCTTCGTAATCAGCGTAATACAAAAAGGCGGGCGCGCGCTGCACATTACCCGGTTGAAAACGTCCGGGTGAGACGGTGACCAAATTTGAACCGATGCTCTGCACCTGAGCCGTGATGTCAGCCGTGGCGCCATTGCCCACTGCCATCAACGCCACCACTGCTCCCACGCCGATGATGATGCCCAACATGGTGAGTCCGGATCGTAATTTGTTAGCGGCGAGCGCGCGAAGCGCAATGCGAAAGTTTTCTTGGAAGCCCATAGAGTTAAGCGTATAGCGTATAGCGTATTGCGTATTGATCGTTGCTCATTACGGAATACGAAATACGGAATACTTAATGATGCGCCTCTTTTAACAACGCAATCTCACTAGGACGCGGCGCACCCGCTTTGAGCGGATCGATCTTCTCATCGTCAACAACCTTGCCATCCGAGAGTCGGATCACGCGCTCGGTGTGGCGGGCAATAAACGGATCGTGAGACACAAAGATAACTGTTTGCCCCAACTCGTAATGCAGTTTTTGAAACAGGGCAATGATCTCGGTGCCGGTTTTGCTGTCGAGCGCGCCCGTCGGTTCATCGGCGAGTAAGATCGAAGGATTGTTAACCAACGCTCGCGCAATTGCCACGCGCTGCTGCTGACCTCCCGAAAGTTCGTTAGGGCGATGGTGCATACGGTCAGCCAGACCAACGATGCGTAACGCTTCTTGCGATTTCTCGCGCCGTTCTTTACTTTTAGCGCCGCTGTAATACATCGGCAGCATCACGTTGTCCAATGCGCTGGTGCGCGCCAGTAAATTAAATTGTTGAAAGACAAATCCGATCTTGCGACTGCGGACATTGGCGAGTTGATCGTCGGTCATCGTTTCAACGTTGAGTCCTTCCAGGCGATACGACCCGCTCGTCGGCAGATCGAGACAACCGATGATCGCCATCAAGGTACTCTTGCCCGACCCGGAGGGACCCATGATCGATAACATCTCGCCTTTGTTGATTCGCAAATCCACGCCATCCAGCGCGTGAACTTCCGTATCGCCCATTTTATAAATTTTCGTCAGATTCTCTGCTTCGATAATTGAGGTCATATTAAATCCAGCCAAAGACTTCCGAAGTCTCGCAGACTTCGGAAGTCTTCACGCAATTACCGTAAACCGCCCGGTCCAAACTGTGTGGTGGTCGTAGATTTCGCTTGAACCAGTTGCACCTTATCGCCGGGTTTAAGATCACCCGCCACCACCACGACATCTTCAATCAACTGACCGCTCTTCACGCTCACGCGCTCGGTCGTGCCATTAAGAACGCGATTCACAAACTCGCCGCCGCTGTCGTTTTGCACGGCATCGAGCGGCACCGCCAAAGCGTTGTTGTTAACATTCGTGATGATGCTCACCGTCGCCGTCATGCCCGTCAACAAACGCGGGTCTACTTTCGTCACGTCCACCCGCACACCGTACTTGGTCAACCCTTGATCCTTCACGCCGATAGTGTTGATGCGCGACACCACACCGTCAATCTTCACATCGGGTAACGGGTTCGCCGTCACACTAGCGCGGCTGCCGAGTCTCACCCGCGTCACTTCACTCTCGTCCACCAACACTTCAACATAAATTTTGGTTCGATTCGCCAAGACGATTGCCGTGTTGCTGGTCAGCGCCGCGTCACCTGCTTGATAATTCACTTGCAGAATCTCGCCGTCAAACGGCGCGCGGATCATCAACGAATCGGCGGAGGCTTGTGCCGCTTGTAATTTCGCCATCGCCGAGGCGATGTCGCGCGGGTCGGCACCCGCCAAAAGTTTATTCAACTTGTCTTTGGCGTCAGCCAATTGCGCCTGCGCCACTTCCACTTTTGCTCGCGCCTTCGCCAAATCAATTGAGGTCGGTCCGCCGATGGCAGTATTTAAATTAGTCTGAGCATCGCTTAACTTCTTTTGGGCTTTCGCCAGCGCGTCACTCTTGCTCGACTTGTCCATGCTGATCTTGAGCTCATACACTTGCTGCTGCGAGACCGAGTTTTGATACGTGGCTTCGGCGCGTTTCATAGCGTCGTAGGCTTCTTGCGACTGGTTGCTGTTGTCGTATTTCTCTTTCGCCTTGAGAAAATCGCTGTAGGCGCGGTTGGTGGTCGCCACTTGCGAGTAATACGCTTGCACATCCGCGCTCACATTGGTTAACTGTAAGCTGCCTTCGGCGCTTGCCACCGCCAATTTCGCATCGTTGACCGAATCAAAATAGGATTGGTCGGCTGGGCTGGTGAGAGTTCGCAGCTCATCGTTGGCTGTCTTCAACGCGCCATCCGCATCGGCAACCGCCTTGCGAGCGTTGGCGACGGTGAGATCGGGCGGCTTGATCAGATCATCCAACGTCTTCTTGGCGTTGATCAAATCCGACTGCGCCTGAATGACCGTTTGCGGAACGGTGAGAGGATCAAGGATCATCAACACATCATTGGTTTTTACCTTGTCGCCCACTTTCACATTCACTTGGGCAATGGTGCCGGTGATCTTCCAACCTAGCGTAGACGATTGAATCGGGCTGACCGTGCCGGATGAATCCACAGTCGTCACCGCCGTGATCTGAGTCACGTCGCCAGTGCGGGCAATCGCCGTCGCCGCCGTTTGCTGCGCGGTGTAGGCTTGCCAGCCAAAGTAGCCGCCCACGGCAAGCGCCAACACCACCACAACAATTGTTATCAATTTCCATCGAGCTTTCAAAAATGCCATCATAGTTTTAAAGTCTCCTTGCTTTTGAGAAGAAAATTATATCGTGTTACTCTTTAACTCAAACGTGATCTTCAACCCGCCGCCCGGCACGTTGCTGGCGCGGATCATCCCGCCCTGCGCTTCGATCAATTGACGGGCAATCGCCAAGCCGAGTCCGGCTCCGCCCGATGATCGGGCGCGCGATTTTTCGGCTCGCCAGAATCGGTCAAACAATTTTGGCAGATCATCGTCGGGGACGCCGGGTCCGTTATCGCTGACGCTGACGGCGACCCCGTGCGCCGTGCGCTTCACATCCACGATCACCTCACCCTGAGCGGGAATGTATTGAATCGCATTATTCAACAAATTGCTGATCACCTGCTCTACCCGTTGTCCATCGGCGGATACCGTCGGCAGATCATTTTCCACATCCACCTTCAACTTAATATTTTTCTCCGAAGCCGCCATCTCAAACAGATCCACTGCGTGCCGCGCGCTCTCGCCCAAATCTACTTGCGCCAGATCGAAATGCAGTTGCCGCGCCTCTGCCAACGACAGAAGATGCAGGTCGTCAATCACGCGCTCCAGCATATACGTCTCTTCGAGAACCGGCGCGATGTGTTCTTCGTCTGCCGGATAGACGTTGTCAATGATGCCTTCGAGCCGTCCGCGCAAAATGGTGAGCGGCGTGCGGAGTTCGTGGGCAACGTCGGCGAGCATCGCCCGCCGATCCAGATCGTTGCGCTCTAACGAATCGGCCATGCGGTTAAAACTTTCGCTCAAGTCGCGCAAGTCGCCGCGCCCTTTCACTTGCACGCGCGTGCTGAGATCACCGGCGGCGACGAGTTGCGCGGCGGCGATCACATCTACTAAGGGCGAGACCACGCGGCGCATCAGCACCAAGCCGATCACCACAGTCATTAAACCGGTGAAGAAAGAAATGAATCCTATTGGAAATAATAAGCCGCTGAGCGTGCGCCAGAGTAACGCTGTTTCGCTTTGCTCAAAGCTAGGCTCGCTGGGTCTGCCGCGCACGATCAACATCCCCACTTGGTTGCCCTTCACGCGCAACGGAAAACGTAAATCTTCGCGGCGCGTCGTATACGGCTTGCCAACGTTGGAAGTGCCGCCGCTATAATCCACCAACACGTTTCCTTTTTCATCCAACAGCACCGCATCACGTTCCCAATCGGGTCCACGATTGTTAAAGCGCAAAGTGCCGGCATCTCCTGAGAGCCTCTCAACGCCGGTCCAATTTCCTTGACCCAAATAAAAACCTTCCAGAGCGTAAGCGACCGACGGCACGAAGAAGAATACGCGCGGCGATTGGGCGTTGATGACCAAGACGCTCAACACCACCAGCAAAAGAATCGTCAACAACACAACGGCTGTAAACGCTTGAACGAGCAGCATCCACAATCGGCGGCGTATCTGTGAGGCGGAGTGGGCGGGGTCTATGAGGTGTGTCATTCTGCAAATTTATACCCCACCCCATGCACTGTAACAATATATCGCGGTTCGCGATCATCGGGTTCGATCTTACGTCGCAAGTTGCGGATGTGTGAATCAATTGCGCGCTCGTAGCTTTCAAACGCCACGCCGCGCGCCGCCATTAACAATTGCCCGCGCGAAAAAATTCGTCCGGGTTGGCTGGCTAACGCCGCAAGTATCTCGAACTCGGTGGGAGTCAACGACACTTCACCCGTTGGCAGAGCGGCGACGTAACGATTACGATCCAACGTCAGGTCGGCGGCGCGGATCATTTCGGCGGGAGAGGAAGAACCTTCGGCACGGCGCAGCACAGTTCGCACTCGCGCTACCAGTTCACGCGGGCTGAACGGTTTGGTGATGTAATCGTCCGCGCCCAGTTCAAGCCCGATCAACTTATCGCTCTCTTCCACGCGCGCCGTCAGCATCACAATGGGCATCGTGCCTTCGCGCCGAAGTTGGCGGCACACATCGAGTCCGTCCATGCCGGGCATCATCAAATCTAACACCACCAGATCGGGCTTCTCGTTTCTCGCCAACGACAAACCGCGCGTGCCATCGGCGGCGGTGATCACTTTGAAACCCGCCGCGCTTAAATAATCGCGGCAGATGTCAACGATCTTTGGTTCGTCATCCACGACAAGAATTGTTTTGCTCATACCGTCTTAAGACATTGAGTGTCTTTGAGACACTCAATGTCTGAGGCTGATCTTAACGCCGTTGTGTGAAGAAATTATGGAGAGATAAAAAAACCCTTCGGGTCTTAAAGACCCGAAGGGTTTAGAGGGTTCGGAAGTTAAACTCGCCCCCCACCATCGTCCCTAAAACTTTCGCATAGCGGATCGCCATCGGATCGCAGGTGAAGAGATCACGATCCACGATAGTGAGATCAGCCAGCTTGCCGATCTCGATGCTGCCGCGATCACGCTCACTATACGCGGCGTAAGCGGGACCCTTTGTGTAGCCATCTACCGCTTCGGATACCGTCAACTTTTGATTCGGATACCAACCATTTTCCGAAGGCGAGCCATCGGCGCGGCGGCGAGTGACGGCGGCGTGAATGCCCCACAAGGGGTTGATCGGTTCCACCGGAGAATCGGAGCCAAAGGCTAACACCGCGCCATTATTTAATTGATCGCGCCACGCGTAAGAATACACGCCGCGCTTGCCCCAATACTT
>JACRLA010000094.1 GCA_016215145.1 Chloroflexota bacterium | reverse complement strand
TTTAGTGCGGAGAGGGTGGGATTCGAACCCACGAGGCTTACGCCTATCCGATTTCGAATCGGACGCACTCGACCAGACTATGCGACCTCTCCAGTAGGCAAAATTATAACAGAAGCCATCCCACCCTCCCGAAGGTTTTAGAACCTTCGGGAGGGTGATCACTGCGATCAAGTTTTCGGTTCGGCGAAGTCAAACTCTTGGGCGTTTGTGATTCGCATTAAATCTTTGGGGTTCATCGCCAACGTGTGTTGCGGCACACCACAGCCGCCAAAGATCGTTTCCATTTCTTTCAAACGCGAATCAACAATGGTGGGTATCGCGGTTTGCACAAGCGAGACTGTGCCAACGTGCGAACCGGTGAGATGCAACACGACATCGGGCATTGCCAACGAAACATCTTTCAGCCCTAACTGCTTTTTGATTTTTTTGTAAACGATGCGCGTTGCGCCGCTGATGATCGCCGCGACGAATCCCTTTTCGGTTTTGAGAATCAGGGTGGGCGCCATCTCGGCGAGCGTGCCGACACCGTGCATCACGCCATCTTCCGCCGAAGCGTAAGTCGTTTCGTGCGGCAAAATTCTGTAGCGAATGTATTCGGCGTCTAATTGACTCCTCAGTTGATCAAGGCGTTGTTGGTGTTCAAGGGTGATCACAACTCTGCGCTCTCGCCCATCTTGGGATAATGCACTTCGGGGATTCCGCTGGCGCGCAATTTTTCGGCAAGGGCGTTGGCGGGTTCGGGTTCGCCGTGAACCAAGAAAACTTTTTTGAGTCGTCCTTTGAGATGAGTCGCCCATTCGGTTAAACCGGATTGGTCGGCGTGAGCCGAGTAACCGCTGATCACTTCAACGTGGGCGTTCACTTTATATTCTTCGCCAAAGATTTTTACTTTGGGGGCTTTCTCTACGAAGCGGCGACCCAACGTATCGGGTGCTTGCCACGAAACGATCAGCACGGTAGTTTTAGGATTCTCAATGTTGTTGCGTAGATGGTGCAAGACGCGCCCGGTTTCCGCCATGCCCGAAGCGCTGATGATCACCATCGGTCCCTTTTTGTCGTTGATCGCTTTCGATTCATCCACGCTCGCGACGTAGCTCACTTCGGGGAAGTTCAAGACATCGGTCCTCATCTCGTCGGCGAACTCGCGCGCGGTTTGATCTTGAATCTCAGAATGTTTGCGGAAGACTTTGCTCACGTTCACGGCGAGCGGGCTATCCACATAGATCGGGAATTTGGGCAGCGCGCCGCTTTCCATCATAAAGTGCAAACTGTAGATCAATTCTTGAGCGCGACCCACGGCGAAGGACGGGATGATGATCTTGCCGCCACGCTCCACAGCTTCGCCGACAATCTTGCGTAATTGGCTTTGCGCTTCTTCGCGCGACTTGTGATTTTTGTCGCCGTAGGTGCTTTCCATGATCAAGTAATCAATATCGTGGATCAAGGTTGGATCGCGCAGAATGGGAGTCTCTTTACGCCCCAGATCGCCGGAGAAGGCAAAGCGAATCTTTCTGCCTTTGTCTTCAATATCCATCACGGTGATAGACGAACCGAGGATATGACCGGCGTCAAAAAATTCGGCGACCACGCCGGGGACGACTTCAAACTTTTGATCGTACGTCACCGTTCTGAAATTCTTGAGCGCGGCTTGGGCGTCTTGTTGATTGTAGATCGGCTTGATAGGCGGCTCGCCGCGTTTGGCGCGTTTCTTGTTCACGAACTCGGCGTCGCTCTCTTGGATGTGCGCCGAATCCAGAATCAAATACTCGGCGAGATCGCGCGAGGCTTGCGTGGTGGTGATGATTCCTTTGAAGCCGTTTTTAAAGAGGTTGGGGATGTTGCCGCCGTGATCGGTGTGGGCGTGTGAGAGGACAAGGGTCTGCACAGTCTTGACGTCGTATTTAAAATTCAAGTTGCGCTCGTAGGTGTCTTTGCGCGCGCCTTGAAACAAACCGCAATCGAGCAAGAAGCGCGAGCCGTTGACTTCGATGAGATGCTGACTGCCGGTGACGGTTTGCGCTGCGCCGTGGAAGGTGATTTTCATTGAAGGTCTCCTCTTGAAACGTAGTAATCGGTTATCAGTAATCAGTAATTTATTTGGGCTGTTCACTGATTACTGTTCACTGCTCACTAGCTTTGCTGCAATATCGCCACGATCTCTTCGCCATATTTTTCGCGGCGGATAGGTCCGAGTCCGTTAATAAGATGAAGATCGTCGCGGGTGTGAGGCGGACGGCGGGCAAGCGACCACATCACGTCGCGCGGGATGATCACGTCGGCTTCAACGCCGCGCGTTTGAGCTTTCTTCTTGCGCCATTTGCGTAGCGTCTCGTAGCGCCCCACAATTTCATCGGGCTCACGCTCATTGCGCGGCGGGTGGCACAGCGGCGCGTGGCGACCTCGAGCCACTGCCTCTAAAAGCGCGCGGGCGTGGCGCTGGATCGATCCTGATACGCCTTCGGTTTTTTTTACGTCGTCGAGAGTCTTGGGTTCCGTTTGAGCAAGGGCGAGCAACACACTGTCGTTCATCACTTTGAACTGCGGGCGGTTCATCTGGCGTGCGGCGGAGTCGCGGTAGATAAAAAGTTCGCGCAAGATCGCCGCTTGGCGCGGGGTGAGATCGCGCGCGCCGCCGATGCGCCAAAAATTTTCGGGGTCGAAGGTGGGCAGATCAAAATGATTGTTCCCGATGAGACGAGAAAGGCGATCAAATTCTTCTTGGGCTTCGTCGTGGCAGTGATTCGATTTAAGTTCTTCGATCAGCCGATCACGAAGCGGGATGAGGTAGTGCGTATCCAGTTGGGCGTAGGCTAGCTGGTCGGGGGTGAGAGGCCGCGCCCCCCAGTTGGCGCGTTGGTGGCGTTTGTCGGCTTTCACGCCGAAGTGAGTCTCCAGCAGTGAGCCAAGTCCCAATTGAGTCCAACCAAGCGTGCGCGCGGCGATCATCGTATCAAAAACGCTGAACGCCTTCCAACCAAAATCGCGCCGCATGCAAATAAGATCGTATTCGGCGGCGTGGAAAATTTTTTCGATGTGTGGGTTGGCGAAGATCGGTTCGAGTGGAGAAAGGTCACCGAGGGCGAGGGGGTCAATTAAATAATCGTGTTGCGTTGTGGAAATTTGAATGAGGCAAATGCGTTCACGATAGGCGTGAAGCGAATTCGATTCGGTGTCAACGGCGAGGCGGGTGTGCGCGTTCAGTTCATCCACCAGCGCGCGAAAAGTTTGCGCGGAGTCTATCCAAATCCAGGGTTTCATCTCGACGGGTGACATGAGGCGATTATACCTTCTGTTGAGACTCGAAACATTTTCATTGACACCCCTTAACGGTTGTGATAAATTTAGCACGCTTTGTCCAAGTCGAGTTGAGGAGACTTGGCGATTTTTATGTAATCATTTTGATCTTGAAGAAGGAGGAGCAAAAGACACTATGGCTGCTGCGGCTGCTCCAAGCCCAAGCGTCTCTCCAATGACGCGACGAGAATTTTTGTATTACATCTGGGGCGCATCTATGGCTTTGCTTTTGGCAGAGACCGGCGGCGCGACGATCTGGTTTGCTTTACCGCGCTTCAAAGCGGGTGAGTTCGGCGGCGCGTTTACGCTGGATGCCAGTCAAATCCCCTCCGTGGATTCGGGTCCGAAAGATTTCCCCGATGGTCGGTTCTGGTTGGTGAATCTCGGTCCGAAGTCTGCCTCGGATTCACGACAACCGAAAGATTACCCCACTCAACAAGGTGTTGCCGCCATTTACAAAGTGTGCGTCCATCTGGGTTGTCTCTATAAGTGGGTGCCGACCAATGACCGTTTTGAATGTCCGTGTCACGGCTCCAAATATCTGGCGAATGGCGTGCGCGTGGATGGTCCGGCGACGCGCAATCTGGATATGTTCATAATTGAGGCGTTAGATGCGAGCGGCAAAGTGTTGGCGAAAACTGAAAGCGGCGACCCCAATGCCGATCCCAAAGCAGGCTCGCCATTTCTCTTGCCGCCAGGCACGGTGCAGATTCGAATTGACACCGGCAAGAAAATTCAGGGCGCGTTTAACACCAAGCCCGGTGGCGGCAAGTAGAGGAATACGATATGGCTCTCTTTCAACTTCACATTCCCATTCTTGACGACATTAAGAAAAAAGGTTTGAAGCCGGCGTTGTTGGCGGCGGTAGATGATTCGATCGTCCGCTTCACTGCCGGTCTCGGCATCAACGACATTCGCGGCGTGCTGCGCGGCGATCCCGCGCCGAAGCCGAACCCGCGTGTTAAGCCTCACGCCGACGGGTTTTGGTTCCACATGCGCCCGACGTATTACAACAATCTGGTGCAGCCGTTGTATCCCACGTTCCGCTTGGGCTGGCTCTCGGTCTACTTCATGGTGTTCGAGACGATCACCGGCGTGATCTTGATGTTGTTCTACACGCCGTCGCCGTTGGTGGCATTTGAAAACATGCTCAACATCATGAGCAACGTGCCGCTCGGACTCTTCATGCGCGACCTGCACAAGATCGGCGCGGAAGGCATGGTGGGCGTGGTGTGTTTGCATATGCTGCGCACCTTCATCACCGGCAACTACAAAAAACCACGACAGTTCACTTGGTTCACCGGTGTGATCTTGTTGCTTGTCACCGTTGCCTTGTCGTTCTCCGGTTACTTATTGCCGTGGGATCAACTCTCATTGTGGGCAGTGACCATCGGCGCTTCCATGGCCGAGGCGACACCCACTCCGCCGCCATTAGATATTCTGGGGCAACAGTGGTTTGGCGATCCACAATTTATCGGCACGATGGTCAACAACCTCTTGCGCGGTGGTCAGCAATTCAACGCCAATGGTTTGCTGCGTTGGTATTTGGGACACGTTCTGTTAGTGCCGCTCGTGGGTTTCATCTTTATCGGCGTGCATTACTACAAAGTGGTTTTGCATGGTCACTCGCTCCCGCCCGAATCCGAAAAGGCCGGCGAAGACACCGCCAAGCGCGTGCCGCTGGATCAACGCACGTACTTCATGCCGGACATTCTGACAGACGAATTGTTCTTGGTGGCGTTGACCACTTTCGTTTTGGTTTTCGGCGTCACCTTTGGCGGGTATCACGCACCGCTTGAACCCCATGCCGATCCATTGATCACGCCGTTGCACACCACTGCCCCGTGGTACTTCTTGTGGTTGCAAGGCATGTTAAAGTTGGGCGACAAAGTTTTGTGGGGCGTGGTAGCACCCGGCATCATCGTCGGCGCGTTGGTTGGCTTGCCTTACGTAGAAGTGGGACCCAGCCGACGTTATGCGGATCGACGGATTGGTCTCTCGGTTGGCATGATCGTTGTGATTGCCATTTCGGTGCTGACCTTTATGGGAACGCCGTGGTACGCGGTGTCGTCGTCAGTAGATCAAGAAATTGTCGCTACACTTTTGCCGCAGACACATCCAGGCCCACTGCGCGGCACGCATTACGATCAGCTCACCAGCGGTCAATACAATGCGAAAGATTGGGGATCGGCGCCTACTGCCGGTTTGAAGAAGTTGTTGAAGATCTATAACGACGAGGTCGAACACGGTAAAGCCAAACTGCCCGGTGTAGAGGGCATCATGATCATCGAAGACTGGCAGACCGGCCTCAAGAAGATCACTTTCCGGGTCGTGTGGAACGGCGGCGCAAATACATTCTCGCAAGACGCCTACTTACACCAAGACTCGAACTACGGAGAATAAGATATGACTATTCGTGTTGTGATCGGCACGGTGCTTATCGCCGCGACGATGATGATCGTCACCTTCGTCATGATCAATGAGCCAGCGCGCATGCCCGAATTTGAAGCAGGTTTTAAGGGACGTTCCATTGAAGCCGGAGCCGCACTCTTTCAAAGCAGCTGCACGCCGTGTCATGGCATTCAGGGCAAAGGCATTGAAGGCGTAGGGCCCTCGCTCAACGCCGCCGACCTCTTTAGTGGCAAACGCTTGAAAGAGTTTGGGTGGGCAGGCACCGTAAAAGATTATGTGCGCTCAGCTATCGCCGGAGGCCGCCCGCGCGCCTCGGCGGCATTCGCCAACTACCCGCAACGTATGCCAACCTGGGGGCAGGAATTTGGCGGACCCTTCCGCAACGATCAAGTTGAGAACGTGGTAGATTTTGTGATGAACTGGGAGAAAGAGGCGCTGGCTGCCGCCGCCGCCGCCACCCCGACTCCGAATCCCAACGCCGTCGGCACCGACATCAACGTGCAACTTCCGCAAGGGGACGCCGCCAACGGCGAAAAACTCTTTACGGGTAAAGGACCCAACGGCGCTTACGCCTGTTCGGCTTGCCATTCGCTTGAACCGAACAAAACCGTTGTAGGTCCGTCGTTTGCCGGTCTTGCCGGCAACGCGGCGAAACGCAAAGAGGGTACCTCTGCCGAGAAGTATTTTGTCGAATCGATCATTAAGCCCAACGACTTTTTGGTGCCGGGCTTCAACGCCAATCTCATGCAACAAAACTTCGGGCAGTTGATGGATAAGAAGGAACTTGCCGACATCATCGCTTATTTGATGACGCTTAAGTAAACGTGTGCTTGAATGGTCAAAAAATTAACTCTTTCAATCAGCGTGGTCATCGCTTTATGTTTAATCAGCGCCGGTTTGGTTTTGGCGCAGACCGGCGATCCCAAACGCGGCGCGCAGGTCTACGCGCAGAACTGCGTTGTCTGTCACGGTCCTGACGGCAAAGGGCGCATCGGCGCGAATCTCTCCACCACGTTTGGCGGCATCAATCCCAAAGCGTTCTTTGAGCAAGTGATCGCTGCCGGCGTGGCAAACTCTCCGATGCCTGCTTGGAGTCAAGAAAAAGGCGGACCGTTAAGCAAACAAGATGTTGCCGATGTTGCGGCGTACGTCGCCGGACTCACCGGCGGCACCGAACCGATTGCCCCCGCGCCATCGGTGGCTCCCCTGCCGATCACGCCCGCGCCGGGAGTCGTCGGCGACCCCTCGGCGGGTTCGGTTGTCTTCGCCCAGAACTGCGCGGTGTGTCATGGCGCAAAAGGTGAAGGACGCATCGGCGTAACGCTGCAAAAGAACTGGGCGGGGATCAATCCGGCGGCTTACATTCGATCCACCGTTGAAAAAGGTGTGACGGGTTCCGCGATGCCAGCCTGGCTTAATACAAGCGGTGGTCCGTTGACATCAAAAGATATTGACAACGTCTCGGCGTTTATCTTGACTGCGTTGAAAACCAGTGGCGGCGCAACGCCCACACCCGCTCCGGTAGCGGGACCCATTGGCTTTGGCGCGGGCATGGCGATACTGGCTTTGGTCGTCGTGTTGCTCGGCGCAGTGGCTTACGGATATTATCGAAGAGCCTAACGAAGATTGATGATCAACAAGTGAAGATTCAAAAACGCCTCTCAAGTTGAGAGGCGTTTTGATTCGTCACAGTTTGTAACTACTCACCCAAGAGAATGGAAAGAGGCTCACTCTAATCCGCAGTCAACTTTTTTCTCGCCCCAAACATTTTTCGTATCTTCTCAAAATGTAGGGGCGCACCCTTGCGGTCGCCCCGTTGGGCAAGCGCAAGGCTTGCCCCTACCCCTGATTATTGAGAAGATACCATTTTTCCGCCTATTGGCAGAAGAATGTCTATCTTTAATCATCTTTCTTTTTTTCGTCTTTCTTTTTTTCATCTTTTCCACTACCCGGTCCTTCGCCGCGTTGGACATGGCACGTCACGCAATCTGTTTGCTTGTAGTTGCTTACGTTAGGATGACAGTTGGCGCACGCCCCGTTGGTCTTTTCGTGATAGATGTTGAACTGTGGATGGCTGAAGCTGAGGTTCTTCCAATTGCCAGTGTCCTTG
>JACRLA010000269.1 GCA_016215145.1 Chloroflexota bacterium | reverse complement strand
GACTCTCTCTCACCGGCACCTTTGGTCTTGTGCCGACGATGGGCTTTTTGCATGACGGGCATATTTCTTTAGTGAAGCGGGCTAAAGAAGAAAACGATCACGTTGGCGTGAGCATCTTTGTGAATCCGACTCAGTTCGGACCGAATGAAGATCTGAGCCGCTACCCGCGCAACTTGGATCGTGACTTGCAGCTTTTATCCTCGGCGGGCGCGGACGTGGTATGGACGCCGACAGCGGAAATTGTTTACCCGCAGAATTTTCAAACGCATATCAATGTAGAAAATGTGAGTCAACCACTTGAAGGCAAACATCGTCCCGGACATTTTCGCGGTGTGGCAACAGTCGTTGCAAAATTGTTTAACGCCTTCACACCCGACCGCGTTTACTTCGGGCAGAAAGACGCGCAGCAAGTGATCGTTATCAAGCAGATGGCGCGCGATTTAAATTTTCCGCTTGAAGTGATCGTGTGTCCTACGGTGCGCGAAGCCGATGGGTTGGCGATGAGCAGCCGTAACACTTACCTCAATGTTGAAGAACGAAAGGCGGCGACAGTTTTGTATCGCGCCCTCACAGCCGCCAAAGACTCATTCGACAAAGGTGAGCGCGACGCAGAGAGTCTGCGGGCGATCCTATCATCCACCCTCGCCAAAGAATCTCTGGCGCGCGAAGAATACGTCTCCGCCGCCGATCCCGAAACGCTTGCCGAATTAAATTTGATTCAAAATGGCGTTCTGCTCTCAATGGCAGTGCGAATCGGCAAGACGCGCCTTATAGATAATTTTCTACTGCCGTGATCCGTAATCCGTATTGCGTATTCCGTTTCGATACGCGATATGCGATTTGCGATACGCTATATGCAACATGCTCCTCGCCATTGACATCGGCAACACCAACATCACACTCGGTATCTACGACGGCGAAACACTCGGCGCACGTTGGCGGCTCTCCACTGTTCACGAGCGTATGCCCGACGAATACGGTTTGCAATTGATCGGCTTGTTGCAAAATGCGAATCTCAAAGTGAGCGACATTACGGCGATTGCAATGGCATCGGTGGTGCCGCCGTTGACGAGCGTCTGGGTGCAGGCTTGCCAAAATTATTTAAAACGTGATCCGCTAGTGATCGAAGCCGGAGTTAAAACCGGCGTGCGCGTGAAGTATGATGATCCCAAACAAGTGGGCGCCGACCGCATCGTGGATGCCGCCGCCGTTTACAAACTTTATGGCGCGCCCGCCTGCGTGGTGGATTTTGGAACGGCAACTACCTTTGATGCGATTGCTGCCAACGGTGATTATCTCGGTGGGGCAATTGCACCGGGAATTGGTATCGCCGCCGATGCGTTGTTTCATCGCGCATCCAAATTGCCGCGCGTTGATCTTATTCGCCCGCCGTTTGCGATTGGGCGCAACACCGTTCACTCCATGCAATCCGGTTTGTTGTATGGTTATGTTGGACTCGTCGAGGGGATGGTTGCCCGCTTCCGCGCCGAGTTAGGTGAAGAGATGAAAGTGATCGGCACGGGCGGATTGGCGGAGTTGATCGCCAAAGAGACAAAAGTGATCCAGATCATCGCGCCGTGGTTGACGTTGGACGGGCTGAGGATCATCTATGCAATGAACAATGAACAATGAGACAATGAAGAAAATCCAAAAATCCCAAAATCCCAAACTCCAAATTTCAAACCACGCCATCATGTAACAACCTAACCACCTAACTACCCAACCACCTAACCACCTAATCCCATGAACCCTTCTCCAGAATCCTTCGCCGTATATTTCGCTTTACGTTTTGCCGATTCGTCTTTTGATGTTGCGCTGGCGACGAATGTTTTGTTTTTGACTCACGATCCAATCGTAGGTCTGCGTGAGATGGTGCGCGTTGTGCGCCAAGGCGGCATCGTGGCGATGTTAAATCCCTCGCCCAAAATGTCGGTGGCGGCGGCGACGGCGCAGGCGGATGAAAGCCAACTCGAAGGGGTGGCGCGTGTCTCAATTATTAACTGGGCAAAGAACGCCGAAGCGAATCATCGCATCGGTGTCGAGCAGGCGAAAGAAATGATTGCCGACGTTGGATTGACGCAGTTCGACTCGGTAGAGAAAGTGGGGGTTGGGTTAGCGTTGTTAGTGCGCGGGGTCAAAGCGTCTTGATCGCTTTTCGTTTAGGCGGTGACTGAATCTTTGCCATAAATTTTTATGACTCTTCTAACGGATAAAAAAATCATCCTCGGCGTCACGGGCAGCATCGCCGCCTACAAATCTGTTGAACTGGCGAGCAAGTTGACGCAAGCGGGCGCGTTGGTGGATGTGATTATGACCGACGCCGCGACAAAATTTGTCGCGCCCCTCACGTTTCAATCGGTCACGGGTCGCAAAGCGTTCACCGATCTTTGGGGCGATGAGGCGCATGTGATTCACGTTGGCTTAGGTGAGTCGGCTGATGTATTGGTGATCGCTCCGGCAACCGCGAACACAATGGCGAAGATCGCGCACGGTCTCGCCGACGATTTGCTCTCTGTCACTGCGCTCGCCGCCCGTTGCCCGATCCTGATCGCTCCGGCGATGGACGGCGGCATGTATGCTCATCCTGCGACTCAATCCAACGAAAAAATTTTGCGTGCGCGCGGAATTATTTTTGTGGGTCCCGCCGAAGGTCGCATGGCGAGTGGTCTTAGCGGCAAAGGGCGCATGGTTGAGCCGCAGGAGTTGTTGGGTCACATTCGCTACACCTTGAGTCGCGGCGGCGCATTTGCAAATAAAAAAGTCGTCGTCACGGCAGGCGGTACGCAAGAAGATATTGATCCCGTGCGCTTCATTTCAAATCACTCGTCAGGCAAACAAGGGTTCGCTGTGGCGCAAGCGGCATTAGATCGCGGCGCGGATGTGACTCTGATCACTGCGCCGACGAATCAGATCGCGCCCATCGGAGTCAATCTGATCAACGTGCGAAGCGCGGATGACATGGGGGATGCCGTCTTGCGCGCGGTAGCCGACGCCGAGGTGTTAATAATGGCGGCGGCGGTTGCCGACTTTAAACCCGAAGCCTCTGCCGAACAAAAAATCAAACGCGGCGCAATTACTACTTACCAATTACAACTTACGAAAACGATAGACATCCTCTCTGCCGTCGCCGAACAAAAAGAAAAAACCGGCAAGCCCAAGATCGTGGTCGGGTTCGCCGCCGAGACGCAAAATTTAATTGACAACGCGCGCGAAAAAGTTTTAAAGAAAAAATTGTCGTTGATTGTGGCAAACGACGTGAGCGCGAAAGATGCGGGCTTCTTCGTGGATACGAATCGGGTGACGATTATTGACGCGGGTGGGGGGGCGCAAACGCTGCCACTGATGAGTAAGGCGGAGGTGGCAGAGGCGGTGTGCGAGAGGGTGGAGAGGTTGTTGTCGTGATTAAAGCAGAAACCCGCTTTCTTCAAGAAAGCGGGTTTCTTGTTTAACGTTTAGGTCTTTATCTTGCGCCCGACGGATCCAAGCGCTTTGCCAATCGTTTCAATCAGCAGACTTCCTGTATTGCCTTTAACCACATAGCCGTACACCAACGCTTCCTTACCGGCAACACGCTCGTCAATATCTTCGTAGGCGCTATACACAATCACCGGCGGCGGATTTTTGACTTTCTTTTGGATCAGATCCAGCACATCGTAACCTGAGATACCCGGCATCATAATATCCAACACCACAACATTCGGCGCTTGACTCTCGTCGAGCAGCATCGCCATAGCAACGGCGGCATTATTGGCGGTAAGCACTTCGTAGTTCGCCACCCCCAAACGTTTGCGGAGGATGGCAAGCACGTCTTCGTTATCATCTACGACCAAAATTTTGGGATTACTTTTAACGTCTGTGTCGCTCATAGTTGCTGATTATAACGCGATTATTCGATTTGGCGAATTGTCAAGCACGTCTTCGTTATCATCTACGACCAAAATTTTGGGATTACTTTTAACGTCTGTGTCGCTCATAGTTGCTGATTATAACGCGATTATTCGATTTGGCGAATTGCTTCCGCCTGATCGTTTTCTTCCTCGAAGACTTTATCTTGGCGTCGTTCCACTTTGCCGCGGGTGATCTGAAAGAAATCGAAATCTCGGGCGACGGTGCTGTTCGGGAAAACGGTTCGGGCTTCGTCGCGTACGTTGCGCTCGCGGTATCGGCGCGAGAGGTGAGTGAGCAAAAGGTTTTTCACTCCGGCATCACGCGCCAGAGTCGCCGCCTGCTTGGCGGTGAGATGCCCAAATTGTTTGGCGATGTCCGCTTCTTCCTCAATGTAAGTGGATTCGATCACCAGACCATCGGCGTCGCGACACATATCTACCAGATCATTCGTGCGTCCGGCGTCGCCGATGAAAACAAACTTGGTGCCGATCTGAATCTCGCCTAACACTTGTTCGGGCGTGATCACCGTGCCATTCGTCAGCGTGACGGCTTCCCCTTTGACGAGTTTGCTTCGCTCGGGACCAAAGGGCACGCCGAGCGCATCCGCTTTTTCATTTAAAAAAGGTCGCCGCGATTTTTCTTCAAAGGCGAATCCAAAACAATCCGCGCCGCGATGTTGAACCGGAAAGGCCGTTACCGTAAAATCTTTTTCGTCGAACAACTTGCCCGCTTGGATCGGGATGAAACGGATCGGCATGGGCGGCTTCGCCCCGCGCAGGACAATGCCATAAACCAGATCGTGAATGCGTTCCAGCGCGTTCTTGCCCGCGTAGATTTCGATGAAGTCAATCGCTTCCCAGCGGGTGAAGGTGGAGATGAGACCCGCCAATCCCAAAATATGATCGAGATGGGCATGCGTGATCAAAATGCGGTTGAGCCGTTTGAACCCGATGCCGCTTTGCAAAATTTGCCGCTGTGTGCCTTCGCCGCAATCAATGAGAAAGCGATGCTCGTTGTGCAGAACGATCTGAGCCGAGAGCCCGCGATGGACGGAGGGGGCGGAAGCGGAGGTGCCGAGGAAGAGGATTTCAAACATGAAAAGGTGAAGAGGTGAAAAGGTGAACGGGTGATCGTTGGTTATCGGCGAGATGATCTTTTGGCGGGCGGTTCAGGGAAAACCCATGTTTCAGGATGCGTGATCATGCCGACCAGCGTAGCAAGAATCTCATTATAAGCTTTGTAGAGCGCGCGCGCCTCTTCGCGTTTAAAGTATTTACATTGAACCGCGAACTCGATCCAAACTTGCGTCTCTGCTGCTTCCGATTCGGCGTCAGAAATTTTGCTCATGAAGTGCGCCTCGTAACGTCGCTTGCGCCACGCTTCGGCAAGATTGGCGCAGACGGAACGCGATGAGCGGCGCATCTGATCGGTGAGCGAATATTTTTCTTCAGAGGGAAACGATTTTGACAATTCAAAAATTTTCATTGCGCTATCAAATGCTTTTTGATAAACCCGTAAATCACGATGTGTTGTAATTTTTTGTGCCATTTTGACTTCCCTTTCTTTTGTCACTATAGAAATATGAGGCGGAAACTCACCTCTTCACCTTTTCACCTCTTCACTCACGCTGCATTTATCCCCTTCACCTTTTCACTCCACTTTAAACGATCCATTTTCCAGTGAAAGCCTCTCAATAATCCTCATATCCGTCTTCGTCCCCTCTGGCTTCGAGAATACAACGATGTTCACATAACTCGCCAGCGGACTCCCGCGCAAACGTTTCGCCAGCGTGTCTTCAATCTGAAAAATGCCCGCCGAATTATTCAACGTCACCGTGATCTCCACCGCATGTTTTTCGCCTTTAGCAATTTTCACGTCGTCAATCGCCAACGCCGACACCGAATGAATATCTACTTTGCCCAAGTCAAACGCCGTGCGTCCGCGACCTTTGGTGATGTCCGTTCCGTCGGCGAGCGAGACCAGCGCCGCTTCAAACGTGAGCGGCATCGGGTTGAGATCGTGTGAGTGAATGGCGTGCAAAATAAACGCCCGCAGTTCGATACGCCGTTCCACGTCCGGATAAATTTGCGGCATCAGACGATCCAGAATCGGCAGGGCGATCATCGCCCCGACCATTTCGTGATTCTGACGATGCACCTGATTGCCGATGTCGTGCAGCAAACAGGCGGCGACGATCACCGCGCAGGCATCGCCCTCGTCGCCCGCGCCGCTTCGCGCTACATCGGGCGCAATGCGCGCCTCGCGCAGCAGATCGAAAATCAAAACGCCATTCGCTGCCACAATGCGGGCGTGCGCCTCACCGTGATCGTTGTAATTTAACTTCGTCACGGTTAAATAATCTGCCATGTCCCAATTGGCGCGCACTTCGGCATCACTCGTCAACAGTTCCCACATCGTCGCCGCGCGCGGGTAACGCTTCCACAACGGCTCAATCGCCGCCAGCGTGCGCTCTTCTAAGTCGGTGTAATTGTTGTCGAGTGTGATCTCTACTCCACGATTGCGAAAAACTCGTTGAGGATGTTGGGTGAGAGGCATGTGATCTCCTGACGGAATACGCAATACGTAATACGTATTCCGCATTGCGTATTATGCGGATCGCGCTACTGCTGTTAGAAACAATACGATGATGCCACAAGCTAGATTAAATTGATTTAAGCGCGATTCGCGCGCGAGCAATACGGGGATGCGGTCTCCGTTTAATTTCCCTTTTGCCTGCAATAAACTTAATCGTTTCAGTTCGGGCGCGACAACCCATAGCGAATACGCGCTGATAGCCATCATCACAATCACAATAATGTGCTTGCTCAAAATTGCCAACGACCAGACGTTGCTGATGGTGATGAAGCCTTTGTAGTTGGGGTTGATCGCCATTTGATTGAGCCCGCTGAACCACAATGCTGCCATAGCGATCATGGCAATGGGCTGGGTACGGCGGTTCATGTCGCCGATGGCGGCATCCCCTTTGAATCGTGGGTAGATCAGCAGGGCGTTCATCATCATCCCGCCGAGCCAGATCACAGTGGCGATCAGATGAAGGAAGTAAGAGATCACAATGAGTAGATCAGGCATAGTGCGATTATGAGTAACTGCTCAGCGTCATTGCGAGGAGCGTTCTTTGCGACGAAGCAATCTCCAAGCATGACCGAGATTGCTTCGCAAAGTGCGCTCGCAATGACGAGTTGGCTAAGTGGTTACGATTATAGCGCGAGAGGTGAGATTGAGGATGATAGATCGGTGGTATGATCGCTCGTGAGAATTTAAAGGTGACAGTCACTTCTTAAAGTGACTGTCACCTTACATGAAAGGAATACTGTAGTGAAAAATATCTGTGTGGTCGGCACGGGCTATGTCGGTTTGGTCACCGGCACCTGCTTCGCCGATTTAGGAAATCGCGTAACGTGTTTGGATATTGTCGAAGAGAAAATTAAAAATCTCAAAAATGGCGTGATGCCCATTTACGAACCGGGGCTGGAAGAAATGGTGCGGCGCAACGTCCACGCCGGGCGTTTGCACTTTACTACCTCTTACGCCGAAGCGTTGAAGGAGGCCGAATTTGCTTTTATCGCGGTGGCGACTCCCGAAGGCGTGGATGGCGAAGCCGATTTGCAATACGTGCGGCAGGCGGCGACGACCATTGCCAAAGAGATGACCGCGCCGTTGATCATCGTCAACAAATCTACAGTTCCTGTTGGCACCGGCGATTGGGTGGCGGATATTGTTAAACAGAATCAACCGAAGCCGATTCCATTCTCTGTTGTTTCGTGTCCCGAATTTTTAGCCGAAGGCACTGCCTTAGCTGACTTTACGAATCCCGGACGCACGGTGTTAGGGTCGTTGGATCGTGACGCCGCCAACAAAGTGGCTGACCTTCATTTGCCATTGCGCGCGCCCATCGTCATCACCGACCTTCGCACGGCGGAGATGATCAAATACGCTTCGAATGCATTCCTCGCTACAAAAATTTCTTTTATCAATGAGATCGCCAACGTGTGCGAAGCCTTGGGCGCGGACGTGAAAGAAGTGGCGGCAGGCATGGGTTACGATCCGCGCATCGGCAAACATTTTTTGAATGCCGGACTCGGATGGGGCGGATCATGCTTTCCCAAAGACGTTAAAGCCTTAGCGCACATGGCAAATGTGCAGGGCAAACATCCTCAGTTGTTGCAGGCGGTGATTGACATTAACTATGATCAGCGCAAGTTGGTTGTGGATCGTGTGCGCGATCTTCTTGGTGGATCGTTGGAAGATAAGATGATCGGTTTGTT